>JAQGHT010000129.1 GCA_028291565.1 Planctomycetaceae bacterium
GGAAAGAACATGGTAAGACCCCTGAGGCGCAAGAAGTTGGATCAAGAACTGCGACAGAAGGTGTGAGGTTAACTGAACACAGAGGAGCTGTCAAACAGATAGGCTCGGCACGGTGAAGTGATAGCGAAGTCAGTGCCACCCCGCAAGTGAGCGTAGTTGAAAAGCAAGATCGAAGCCTGGTCCACAGGCTTCGATCACAGGTTCGAGATCTGCGACACGATCCTCAATTTCTCGAAGCTGTGTGGTCGCGGTTCGGCGTTCGCCGAGAGTCCCGCGTGGCGAGCGGGAACGACTGTAGGTGTCGCCTGCCGGGCGGCACTTCGGCGCAGCCGACCGCTTTGGACGAAGTTGGACAACCTTGAAATATGTTCGCGAATTGAAAGTGAAAGATCTGATCGAAGCCAAGGCCATAGGCTTCGATCTTGGTTCGAGATCCGCGACACGATCGTCCATATCTCGAAGCTGTCTGGTCGCGGCTCGGCGTTCGCCGAGAGTCCCGCTTGGCGAGCGGGACGTACTCGGGGTGCCTCCATCCGACGACAATTGGCTGGGGACTGAGATGTCGCAAAACGGCTCGCTGTTGTTGAGTGCAGCGACGATCTGTTCCAAGTATTCTCGGGGCATTTCAAGAATCAGTCCCTTGGCCGCCAGAATTCGACGCGGACACGCTAAATCCCCATTTGCGCCAGGATGTCAATCAACCGGCCCAGCACGCTGGTCAGTGTCGGATGCGAGATTTCGAATTTTTCGACCGAATGGGTCAGATTCGCAATCAGTGAATTCGAGGTGGCTGCTGTCGGGCGATCCTCATCTAATCCCAGACGGATTTCCTGCACGGCGTTCAACAGAGACTGCCGCGATTCCGGATCAACAGTCTCCAACGCACGCAACTGTTGTTCTAATTCTGTGAGAGTGACTCGAAGTTTTTCGTTTTGCATAATCGTGCGCATTCAAGCGGGAGACAATCAGTTGGATAGTATTACGGCGATTCATTTTAGCAGATGCGACAACCAATTACACTCATTCTGATAGGGTGCTCCAGGTCGGGCGACCGTGGCTACACGCTCTAACTCTTGACCGCATAACGCAGCTTTGCAGATGTCGATCTGGGATTCGCTCGCTGTTCTTCATAGGACGTCCGAATGACATCCTTGTTGTAGGAACTATAAGTTCCATCGAGGACTCCCGCCTTAAAGGCATCTTTCACACGCCGATCTTCGCCGGAATGAAACGTCAGGATGGCGGCCCGGCCACCCGGCTTCAAAAAGTACGGCAAATTCCGTAAGAGTGTGTCCAATGCCCCGAATTCATCGTTTACGGCAATTCGCAATGCCTGAAAGACGCGACGAACGGCGTCTTCTTCCGTACCGGGCGTATTTCGCGGTAATCGGCCGAACGCCGTTCGAACGACTTCTGCCAGGGCTTTGGTCGTTTTCAATTCTTCTTTGGCATGAGCCCGCAGGATTCCATTGGCGAGTTCGCCGGCATTGGGCTCATCTGAGTTTTCGATCAGAATCTGCGCGAGTTCCTCTTCATCCAGTTTTGCCAGCAACATGGACGCCGGACGTCCGTGTCCCGAGTTCATCCGCATATCGAGTGGTCCGTCGGCTTTGAATGTGAAGCCTCGAGTCGGATCGTCGATTTGCATGGACGACAGCCCCAGATCTGCAATCAGGATATCCGCCCCTTCGGGGGCCTCGGCGAACACGAATTGCGGTAGACCGGCGAAATTCATTCTCCGCAACACAAGCGATTCTTCGGGAAAGCCCAGTGCTCGCAGGCGCGCCTCGGTTTTCGGTAACTCAATCGGGTCGGCGTCGACACCGATCAGGCGCCCACCCGGCTGCACGGCGGTTAACAATTCTCGCGCATGGCCGCCATAGCCCAGCGTGCAGTCGATGACAATTTCACCCGGCTTGGGTGCCAACACTTTCAGGATTTCCGCCACCATGACCGGGCGATGCATGCCTGCCGGAGTCTTACCGGCGGCAATCACCTTGGCGACATCTTCCGCGTAAACATCCGGACGGAGTTCTTTGTACTTTTCATGAAACTGCCGCGGGTTCTTTCCCTGATAACGCGGGCGGCGAGGGGGCTTTTCGGGCAGAGGATCGGTCATTCGAAATTCACAGTTCATAAATCCAGGTCAAAACAGAGTTCAGCCATTGTAACCGATTTTAAAAAAACGTGAGAGAACGACAAAAAGTTAGACGCCACATGACTTTTCAGACACTCAACCCTGGCTCGCTGAAACGCATCTTGATTCTCGCTGGCAGGAAGCGAGAATAGCGGCAACAGATCGTCAAATCTCACGTCGAATCGGCAGCACAAGGCTTTCATCATGCGATTTCTCGTAACTCTCGCGTTGATCAGCAGCTGGAGTTTGTTTGCGAGCTTCTCTTGGGGACAAGACTATGTCCTGGAGAATCCCGCGAATCCTGCCGCTTCATCAGTCGCATCCATGGCCGGTGGCGAACTTTCGATCGTAGACTCAACCGGTCGCCGGTTTGTCTATGTCCGGCGTCCCGATCTCGATTCGCCCGACGGTCAGTTTCTCGCTTATTACACTCGCGACGCCGACCAATTCCTGAGATGGCCCGTGCGGAACTCCGGTAGCCTGGAAATTGGACGGGTGCAGGTCGGCGTGATGACCTGGAATGAGAGTCGGATGCAACTTCGCCGCGCGGATGTTCCAGCCGGAACCGGGTATGTTCCCGGCAGTCCGCTGCACATCGGCACCATTCCAATGGGGCCCGAAACGGTTTGTATCGCTCAAATCGATGCCACGGGAGTTTTGCAGTTTTTCATTGGGCAAGGTGAGCGGTGGAAATACGTCGCCTCGGCTCACCCGTCTGGACTTTTTGTTCCGGGCGCACCGATTCACCTGGTTGCAGATCCAGCTTCGCAGGTCCCGAGAGTCTATACCGTCGGAACCTCCGGCCGGTTTGTCGAAGTGATTGGAGGCAAGACGGTTAGCGATTTGCCAGGGCCGGCAGACACGGCGTTTACTCCTGGTTGCCAATTCGAAGTTGTTGCGGCGAGTGGGACTTCCACTCTCGTTTTCGCGACTGACGACCGTGGCCGGCTGTGGCGTCTGGACGTATCAGGCAGTGGTCCACATCAGATGCTGGAATCGAAAACCGGGATCCTGGAGGCAGGGGTTCCGTTGCAAGTTCTGCGTGATGGTCATGAAGTCTTCGTGATCGATCGACGGGGCGCCATCGTCATTTATTCACTGGATCCATTGGGAACCTGGCATGGCCCCGAATTCCTGGCGGACGGATTTGTTTCACGAGGGAACATCACGGCCTGGACACGCCCTGGAGCAACGACAACAGAAATCGCGGCCGTCGATCGAGCAGGGCGATTGCAGGTGCTGCGCCCTAATGGCATGGGTTGGACTCAAGATACACTTCCCGGGATCCTCTTGCCGCCGGGAACTCCAGTCACGTCATTCGCAACATCGGCCGGGCTCAGTTTGACCGCAGTGTTGGCCGACGGGAAATGGGTGGAATTCTTCGAAAGTAACGGCATCTGGTCTCAGCGCGTGCTGGCAACGGGATTTCCGCAACGGGCACCACTGGCGACTTCAGCCTTCGGGCCAATGCTGTTCGCATCGGATCTGACTGGCCGGCTGATCGCGGCACAATGGTTTGGAGCGGAATGGCGCACCTTTGTGTGCGTTCCAGGCTATTTTTCGGGTGGCGAAACTCTCGTCGCACCGCGCTTACTGTCACGCAAAATATTCACCAATCGCCCTTTGAATGCGGCAGCAGTCAATCTCCGCAATACAACGCCTGAAGAGCTTGTACTGAGAATCTCTGACTATCGAGTGCCAGGGAAAATCGATGAGATCCGACTACCGCCGAATGGGGAAGCCCTGTTAGAAGCGGATCGCGACGGTGGTGGAACTCTGGAAGAGGTCTACCAGGTTCCTGGTCCAGTCGGAGCCATGCAGCAGGTGCGAAGAATTCCGTTGCCCCCGAAACAATTTTACGATGTCGTCGTGTACGCCAATCGTGTGACCTATCGCTACGTCGACAAGCGAAAGCAAAAAGGTCCGGTCCCCAACTTCGAAGAATCAACTTTAGTCAGCATTGGAATGTTTCCCCTGGCACCTGGAGCCGCCCTTTCGATGGGAACGACTTTGGATGTCTTTCAGATCGCGACCGCTTACCGAAACAGAGGTGCGGGTGCGGTCAGAGTTTTCGATCCAATTCGAAGGCTGCCTTAAAGCGACCACACCTGAATTCCTTCGAATTTGATCCTGACAAGAGCAATGACTTATGCTGCATCGCTGTTTTGGCCTCTTTGAATTGACGATCGTCCTCGCAGGCTTGTGCTGCTCACTGAATTCTCTGCTCGCCGAAGATCGGTACGACATTGTGATTCGTAACGGCAGAATCGTCGACGGAACGGGAAATCCCTGGTTCCGCGCCGATGTCGGGATCAAGGGGGATCGAATCACAGAAATCGGAAGGATTCCGGCAAAGCTCGCGTCCAAAGAGATCGACGCGTCGGGCTGCATTGTCGCCCCCGGTTTTATCGATATCCACTCTCACTCGGACACGCTGGTCCTGGAGGATGGCTCGGCACAAAGCAAGATCCGCCAGGGCGTCACGACCGAGATTCTGGGTGAAGGTGACTCCGCTGGCCCCGCCAAGGGAAGGATTGCCCCGCAAAAGATCACCATTCGCGGTGAAACGGTGCGCTGGACCACATTGGGCGAGTATCTGGAAACGGTTGACCGCTCAGGTGTCGCCGTGAATATCGGTTCTTACGTCGGCATGGGCAGCGTTTGGCGCTGTGTCATGGGCGAATCCTTCGAACGCCCCACTGCCGACCAGATTCAACAGATGCGAGACCTGTTGCGACAGGCGTTTGACGACGGTGCGTTCGGAATGTCAAGTATGCTGGCGATGCCCCCGGGATCACTGGCCACGACAGACGATCTTGTCGAATTGTGCGCGGAAGTGGCCCGGTCTGGGGGAATCTATTCTTCGCACATCCGGAACGAAGGCCTGGGAGTTCTGGATGCTGTGAAAGAGGCGATTGAAGTCGGAGAACGAGCCGGAATTCCTGTCGATATCATTCATTTAAAAATCGCGGACCAGAAAGATTGGGGGCACATGGGGGAAATCGTGGCCTTGATTGACGCGGCACGAGCTCGTGGAGTAAATGTCCAGGCCAATATCTACCCCTATACCCGCGGTAATAATGACCTCGCCAGTATCATCCCTCCCTGGGCTCATGAAGGTGGGACCACGAAACTGCTAGAACGAATTAAAGATCCCGCGCTGAAAGAGAAAATCAAACACGATATTCGAGAAGGCTTGCCCGGCTGGTACAACCATTACACCGCTGTCGGCGGTGATTGGAGTCGAATGCTGATCAGCAAAGAAACCACCTTCAAGGGGCTGACGATGGATCGAGTCCTGGCGGCGCGTCTCAAAGATAAGTCATCCGCTCCGGATCTACTGGACGAATTTCTGGAATATCTGGCGTTGGAACAAGGCCGCGTCAGCACGGTCTATGCGCACCATACGGAAGAGGACATGAACCTCGCCCTGCGTCAACCATGGTGTTCGATTGGTTCTGACGGGTCCGCCTATGCGACAGAAGGGCCGCTCCGTCGCGGCAACCCCCACCCGCGCAGTTTTGGTACCTTTCCGCGTGTGTTAGGAGTTTACGTCCGTGAGCACAAGCTGTTGCGTCTCGAAGATGCCATTCGCAAGATGACCTCGCTCAATGCCAGTAAGCTCGGGATCCATGATCGCGGCTTGCTCCGCCCCGGCCAATATGCCGATGTGGTCCTGTTTGATCCCGAAAAAGTCATCGACCAGGCCACGTACACCGAGCCGTTCCAGTACAGCACGGGGATCAAAAATGTGATTGTGAACGGCAAACTGGTACTCGATCAGGGTCTGCCGACAGGCGTGAAGCCCGGAAAAGCACTGCGCAAGCCGGCACTCGCGATATAAGATTGGCGAATTAATTACTGTCGGTTTCGGGAGGGCGAGGCTGTGCTGGCGAAGATTCGGAATTGACGCGCAAAACGGAGCCCGTTTCCTTGATCACGAGATATTTCGAAAGAACGCGAACGGTGTTCATCCACAGCGGTTATAGGAATGGTGTGTACTCCGGAGGGGATCCAGGAATTAGCCGGGCCGTTGTTTATACACAGTTTATTGGCCTGGGCCGAATTTTTCCCAGGCGATCGCAAAATCCATCATTCGTCGAATTCCCATCCACATGGGTAAAGGCCCAAATGGACGCTCCGTTG
>JAQGHT010000138.1 GCA_028291565.1 Planctomycetaceae bacterium
CCGTGTCATACTTTATGTACAGAGACCACTAAACGCACACAGCAGCGTCAGGAGCTGATACATAGGCATCAACGCTTCGCCCAGGTCGGAAGAACCGCCACTCGATTCCGTGGCGGCCGGTGGTCTTAATTCCAGCTGATTGACGATCCGCCAGCCGTCGACCGAGATCCGATCGCGAACAATGGACGCCGTGCGATTGGCGGCCATCATGGTTTCCACCAATCCGCCCGTTCGTCGCGGCTTGAACAGGAAGGACCAGACGGCGTCGCGCAGCTCGCTCCAGGTCAGGGGTTCATCATACTGAACACCGCTGGTCGGCGCATCCGACGGCGAGTCTAACGCGCGCATCAGCAGCCGCAATTCCGCCAGACCAGCGGGTTGCAATTCACTCGTCATCCGGGCCACGATACTACGAACGTGTCGAACTAACGCCTCAGTTCGTTCCACTAATCTGCCGAGCCAATACAAGTGGTCGGCGGCCCGGCTGGGCAGGTCATTGCCGGTACGTCGCAGTTCGAGGGCGGTACTGGTCGGGCGCAACAATGAAACAGTTTCAACTGGGCCATCGGCGAGAATCCAGACATCTTTGCTGCGCTGCCCCGCGGCCATCGATTCCGTCAACATTTCGGAACGGGGTGCGGCTCGCGACAACCCGCCGGGCATGACCTGATAACCTTTATCCGTCGAAACGGCGAAAGCCCGCAACGTGATATGCCAGGGCTGCAGATCCGTCCCGGTCCAGACTGGGGCTGTCGAACCCAGCACCTGTTCCTGCGCAACGAATTGGCTCGGCCGGGCTCGAATTTTCGTGAGCAGCTGCGCGGTCTCGTCGGAACTCAACTTCCAGCCGGCATAAGTGGGAACCTTACGATGTCGGAACGCGGGCCGGATAATGAGTTGATTGATTCGCGACTCGACATAAGCCAGATGTTCTGGCTGTCCGCACCACCATGTGGGAACGGAATCCAGCAGCAGATCCTGCCTGAGGAAGTGCCGACAGATAGCGGGTAAAAACGCCTGCAGAATCGGCGCTTCGAGAATGCCGCTCCCTAAAGCATTGGCGACAACAACATGACCGTTCCGAACCGCCTGTACCAGCCCGGGAATTCCACACGTGGAATTCGGGTTCAGCTCCAGAGGATCGCAGTCGGAATCGGCAACGCGGCGCAATATCACGTCGACGGGCAGTAACCCGCCCAGGGTCTTCAGACAAACACCCTCGGCACGGACGGTGAGGTCGCCGCCTTCCACGAGCGAATATCCCAGATACCGAGCCAGATAAACATCTTCGAAATAGCGGGAACTCGTCGGACCAGGAGAGAGCAGCACGACACGCGGGTTATCCTGATGTTTCCGCGCCATGCTGGCCAAAGTATTTCGCAAGGATATGAAGTACGCGGCCAGACGAACGACGTTCAGGCTCTGAAAGTCCTGCGGCAACGTCCGGGACACGATAATTCGATTCTCAACCGCATAGCCCGCTCCAGAGGGCCCCTGGCTGCGGTCCCCCAGTACAGTCCAGGTGCCATTCGCGCTACGAGCCAGCTGAGCGGCATACCATTGAAGGAATGTCGGAGGAGGTTCGGACGTGACGCAAGGAAGCAAGAATCCGGGATGCTCAAACAGGAAATTGGGGGGCAACACGCCCGACCTCAATAATGTTTGTTTTCCGTAGAGATCCGTGAGCAACAAATTCAGGAGTTGAGCCCGCTGCGTCAGACCATCGGCCACCGGACGCCATTCGGCAAGCGGCATCAGTACGGGGAGCGGATCGAGCTCCCAGGGTCGCTCGAGATCCTGGGAGGCTCCATAGACATTATACGTGACCCCGTTTTCACGGAGCAGCCGACGGGCTTGTTCACTCCGTTGCGAGACACCTGTCGCCCCAAATTCATTAAGTCGTTGAGCAAGCTGTGACCACGCTGGACGGACACCACCACCCGCTTTCGCCATTTCGTCGAAAGCGTTAATCGGTGGTCGGTAACGTGATGTGAACTCGCCGGCCGGTTGAGAGCTTACCGTACCGGTGGGGTCATTCATAAATTATGCTCCGTCCGGGCGGCGATGAGATGTTCCTGGAGAGCAATCCTGCGTGCAGAAACATCTCATTCCAATTCATGCAGAATCTAACTTCCTGGCATTGCCGCCTGCACTGGTCTCCTCAGATCCAGCGTCAACGGATAGTCCGCGTTGACTTCCATCGGCGGGACACTCTGCGGTCCTGGAGTGTGACCGATCGCGAAGAATCTTGCCACTCTGCGGCTCTCGGCTTCGTACGCATTCACCGGGAAAGTTGCAAAGCTGCGGCCCCCTGGGTGTGAGACGTGCCAGCGACACCCTCCCATAGATCGGCCATTCCATGAATCAATGATATCAAAAACCAACGGGACATGTGGCTCAATGGTCGGATGTAAGCAGGACGGCGGCTGCCAGGCTCGGAATCGAACACCCGCTACAAATTCCCCTTGTACCCCAGTCGGTCGCAACGGAATACGGCGTCCGTTGCAAGTGACAACGTGCCTGGAATCTGTCATCCCCTGGACTTTCACCTGCACGCGCTCGATCGAAGAGTCAACAAATCGCACAGCCCCGCCACCGCCAGGCTCTTCGCCAAGAACATGCCACGGCTCGATGGCTTGACGCACTTCCAATTGAATGCCACGTCGAATGACGTTTCCGATCACCGGGAACCGGAACTCGAAGTGAGGCGCGAACCAATCCTTTCCGAACTCAAATCCCGCTCCAGCCAGATCTGCCAGAACTTCTTCCAGATCTTCCGCGACGAAATGGGGCAACATGAATCGGTCGTGGAGTGACGTTCCCCAGCGAACCAGCGGCTGGCGATACGGTTTATCCCAGAACATTGATAGAAGTGCGCGCACCAGGAGTTGCTGCGTGAGACTCATTCGCTCGTGAGGCGGCATCTCGAAGCCGCGCATTTCGAGCAGCCCGAGTCGGCCGGTCGCGCTGTCTGGCGAATACAATTTGTCGATACAGAATTCGGCGCGATGCGTATTTCCGGTCAAATCGACCAGCAAATGACGAAACACGCGATCCACGAGCCAAGGCGGCACAGGTCCTGATTCAGGAAGTTGCGCACAGGCAATGTCGAGTTCATAGATGCTTTCATGCCGCGCCTCGTCGGCGCGCGGCGCCTGACTGGTCGGACCAATGAACAGTCCGGAAAAGAGGTAGGACAATGAGGGGCGGTTGTTCCAATAGGCAATCAGGCTGCGCAGGACATCGGGCCGCCTCAGAAACGGGCTTTCGGCCGGAGTCGGTCCGCCCATGACGATGTGGTTTCCGCCACCCGTGCCGGTGTGCCGGCCATCCAGCATGAATTTCTCCGTGCACAATCGCGACTGCCGCGCTTCTTCGTACAGCACGTCGGTATTGTGGACGAGTTCGCGCCAGTTCCTGGCGGGTTGCAAATTGACTTCAATCACGCCTGGATCTGGAGTGACCCGGAAGTAGTCGACGCGGGGATCGTGTGGAGGTGTATATCCCTCAATCCGCACCGGCATTTTCAACTTGTCCGCCGTCGTTTCAACCGCAGCCACGAGTTCCAAATATTCCTCGATGTGAGCCACGGGGGGCATGAAAACATGTAACACTCCACCACGCGCTTCGACGCAGATTGCCGTGCGAATCGTCTGTTTGGCGGACTGGCCCAATTTGGGGAAAGCCGATATTTCCTTCGCCGGCGCTGCTTTTGCCGGAGCAGTTGCTTCGTCGCCAGCCACCGCAACGGTCGCCGTCGCGGAATCGGTGTCAGCATCCAAACCAGCTCCGAATGCATTAGGATCTTCCGGCTTGACGAGGCGTGCCGCGACTCTGCGTCCAATTTCTTCGCGGGCCGCAATTTCGTGACTTGGATGACCTCGGCCATTCGAGCCATTCTGCGGCTCGGAATATCCTTCGATCTGACTCACGAGACGCGTCGGTTGAGTTCGGCCGAATTGCCCCTGTGGTTCAGTTCGCAGGGGACTCACGAGTGTCCCATCGCGAAATGCCATTGCCGCATATGCAGGCAATTCACCGCGCTCGGCGAGCGGATCACGTTCGTAAATGTGCGGATAATCACTGGGCGCAACCCAGGGCAACGAATCCAAGGGCAACCGATACCCCATCGGCGAATCGCCCGGGATCAAGTACATCTGCTCTTGTCGCAGGAACCAGCGTCCACTTTCCCAACGAATCGGCACCGTGGGATCGAATGTGTCCTCGCGCCCTTCGTCGTTCGCCGAAGTCGCGGGACACAGTGGCAGCGTATAACCGACGATTTTATCGAGTCCCTGCTCGAATACTTTCGCCAGCCGTTTTCGCTCTTCCTCATTGCTCAATTTTGATTTCAACGGATCAACGTTGACGGGCAATTTGCGTTCTTTCATTAAGTAATGCCAGACATCCTCGTAACCCGGAATGATATGGTCTACGTTGACTTGCAGGTGTTCGGCCAAATGATGAATAAAGGCTTGGGCGTCCTTCTCATCGCATTGATAGTTTCGACTGTCTTCAGCGATGAGTTCTGGTCGGGTCCAAATCGGTTCTTTGTCTTTCCGCCAATAACAAGTCAGGGACCAGCGTGGCAGCTGCTCACCGGGATACCACTTTCCCTGGCCAAAATGCAGCAGCGGCCGATTGGCAAATTTACCCGCCAGCCGCGTGAAGAGCGTGCCAGCCAATTTCCGTTTCGATTCCCCCAGTGCCGCGGTGTTCCACTCCGGACCGTCACGATCGTCGATGGAAACGAACGTCGGTTCGCCACCCATCGTAAACGTCTTCGGACCTGCTGCGAGTGCCCGGTCCACTTGCTCACCCAGACGCTCGATGTTCGTCCATTGCTGCTCGGTGTAGGGCTTCGTAACGCGAGGGTCTTCGTGCACCCGTTGCACAGACATTTTAAAACTGAAAGTCGTTTCGCAGTCATCGACACCGCCCGAAATTGGCGCCGCGGACTCCGCGTCCGGCGTGGCCGCCAGCGGAATATGGCCCTCACCCGCCAGCAAGCCTGATGTGGGATCCAGTCCAACCCATCCCGCTCCTGGCAGGAAGACTTCAGTCCAGGCATGCAGATCGGTAAAGTCCGTGGCGGCCCCCGACGGTCCGTCCAGGGAAATCACATCCGGTTTCAATTGAATCAGATAACCTGAAACGAAGCGCGCGGCCAGTCCCAGATGTCGCACCAGCTGCGCCAGTAACCACGCTGAATCACGGCAAGATCCGCTGCCGCGCTCGAGCGTCTGCGTGCAAGTCTGGACACCCGGTTCGAGCCGAATGACATATTTCACCGCATCATGCACGTACCGATTCAGGTCGACCAGAAAATCAACCGTTCCGACCGATTTTCGCGGAGCTTTCTCCACGAAATCTTCAAAAATCGGAGAGGATATTTCCCGCGTGCAATAGGGCTGTAATTGCGTCTGCAGCGTGGGAGAATAAGTGAACGGAAAATCAATCGCTTCGGGCTCTAGAAAAAAGTCGAACGGATTGATCACGGTCATTTCAGTAACCAGATCGACTTCGACTTTCAATTCACGAGTCTGATCTGGAAAAACGACGCGCGCCAAAAAATTGCCGTACGGATCCTGTTGCCAGTTGAAGAACTGGTTCTTCGGCTCCACGTTAATCGAATAACTGACGATCGGAGTGCGACAATGTGGCGCGGGTCGGAGCCGGATCACCTGCGGTGAGAGTGAAACCAGCCGGTCGTAGTGGTAAACAGTCTGATGATGCAACGCCACACGGATTGACATCGAAAACGCCTTCTAACTTCAGATTCTGAGCCCAGAAAATCCGCTTACTCCACAAACAGATTTCTTGCGGCACGCCCAACAGGAGTAGCGCAAATTTTTGGCGGGACACTGCACGGTTTTTAAGCAGTCTTGGCACTCGTGGAGCGAGTGCATCACAGTCTACCGCCTAAAATCGACGGCCTGCTGCATTTTGGCAACATTTCGCTGAATCAGCTGGAATTGCTCGCGGAGAATGAGGATCGACTCGAAAAAACTCAAGAGACGTCCCTGAATTCGAACTCTGTCGAAACCCAATTCCAGCCAGATCAATGCAAGCTGATGCATCAGGCGCAGTCGCCGCATGGAGTTAGGCACTCCGTGCTGCGGCGTTGGACCAGTTTAAGCGAATCATATACCGTTCGTGGGTTGAATTGCAGATTCAATAAATACGTTGAAAGTTGGCTGGCTAAATCGTGCACGGATAATCATGAACCGTTGAGCCAAGTCACGCGGGAAAGCATTGATCAAACTGATCGGTCCGATCCGTCAAATCAGTCTGTTCGATCAGATCAAAATCAAACCAAAGCTTCGCCTGCCGCTTTCCGCGGGCGGGGCAATGGCTTTCGTGATTTTCCACTTCACTTCTCTGTGGTACACAGCGGAAGCTAGCGCAGTTTTATTTTGAGTGTGCCTCAGTACGCAGCCAGGCTAATTGATGCGACAGTCAACTCAGACTCATCCTCGGATGAGGAGCGAGTTGACCTGACACGACCGCTAAAAAGCTACGTCCTGTATCACACTCCGCAGCACAAGCCAGAGGCTTTTGCTACGTCATGCGAAAAGTCGATCAATC
>JAQGHT010000141.1 GCA_028291565.1 Planctomycetaceae bacterium
ACACCAGGGCCTTTCCAATGAGCTGTGCCTGTTCTTTCGAAGGCGGAGGTTCATCGGCAGGTGAAATCACGGGAGCCAGCAGTGCCGCACCTTCTTCTCGATCGAGTGCCGCCGCCAAGGCATCGACAGTGTCGATCCATATTTTCGACGGTTGATACACCGGGGCGCCTCCCCCGAGTGTGACGCTCAGCAGCCGGTCAGGATGATTGACCAGCAGGTTTCCCGCAATAATTGCGCCCAGTGAATATCCGACAACGTGGGCGCGTTTCAACTTCAGGTGATCCATCAATCGAATCACGTCGTTCACCATTTCGGGACCATATTCCTTGGCGTCCAGCGGCTTGTCGCTTTTGCCGTGCCCGCGCAGATCCATCGCCAGGACTCGAAAATGTCGGGCCAGTTCCGGCAGGACTTTGGATTCAAAAAGAGGATTTCGGACCCACATTTCTTCCGCGCTGCGCATGGCAAAACCATGCAGTAAAATGACTGGCTCCCCTTTGCCCGCTGTCAGGTAACGGATCTTGACGCCGTTGGAATCGAAGTAAGCCTCGTCAGCATGAGTAGTCTGTACAAAGCCACTCAGTAACAAAATCAGGCAGAATATCAGTTTGGAACGCATGGGGAGACTCTTGTTAATGAATTAGACCGGCCATCATCTGAAACTGATCTCAGAGCGATCTGCGCCGTTCTCGTTCAACGAACGCCGCATAATCTTCCGGGGTATCGATTCCCACCGCCCGGTGTTCGACGATTCCGACTTGAATCGAGGCCCCTGCTTCGAGAGCTCGCAGCTGCTCCAGTTTTTCTAACTGCTCCAATCGTGATGGTGGCAGCTGGGTTAGCTTTAACAAGAAGTCTCGGCGGTAGGCGTAGACACCCAAATGCAGCAGCCAGGGTGAATCGTGTGCCAGCAATTCGTCCGGCGATTTGTCCCGTACGAACGGAATTGGGCAACGGCTGAAATAGAGGGCTCGGCCATCTGCGGCGCAAACCACTTTGACACACGAATTCGCTTCCCACTCGGCCCGGGTCCGAATCGGAGTCGCCAGTGTGGCCATTTCCGCTTGCGGATGATCTCGCAATAAATTGACCAGCAGATCGATATGCGCGGGGTCGAGTTCCGGCTCGTCCCCCTGGATATTCACCAGAATTTCCGCATCCGGGCAGGCGCGGCGTGCCACTTCGGCAATCCGGTCGGTGCCGCTGGGATGTTCACCGGTCAATTCACAGCGGGCTCCGAAACCGCGTGCCGCCGATTCAATTTCGCAACTGTCCGCGGCGATAATCAAGCCTGAGAGTAGCGTCGCGCGACGTGCGGCCTCCCAGGTATATTGCAGCAACGGTTTGCCCGTCTGGGCCAGCAACAACTTACGCGGCAACCGCGTCGATTGCAGCCGGGCGGGAATGATTCCTTGGATCGACACGTCTTGGCACCTCCACTGCGCGGGATAACTTTTGCCGGGCTTGTTAACGGATTACAACAAGAGTTAAACGCAGGGGCAAGCCCGATAGCGTGCGCGTTGACGCTGAGTGCAATCGCATCACGTTCCGCGACCTGGATTATTCCAGCGTCTCAATACGACATACCCCAGCACGTTCACTAACACAAAAACCGACAGCCCCAGCAGCGTGCAGTTCAAGACCGCCGCGAAAAGCAGCGTGGTGTTCATATTACCCGACGCATCCGATATGTAGTGCCCCAAACCACGCCAATCGGATGAGACTCCTACGAAGAATTCTCCGACGATGGCTCCGATAACCGACAGTCCGCTGGAAGTCTTGGCTCCCGCGATCAGGAATGGAACGCAATTTGGAACCCGCAACTTCCACAAAACTTGCCATCTAGAAGAATGATAAATCGCGAACAGTTCCAGAAATCGGGCATCCACGGTGATCAGACCCGTCGATGTGTTCGTGATGATCGGAAACAGGCTGATCATGAACGAGACAATCACGACGCTATGAAAACCGTATCCAAACCACGTGATGATCAACGGCGCGATCGCCACGATCGGGACCGTTTGCAGAAAGATGGCATAGGGATAACAACTGCGGCGGATCAGAGCCGATTGCGAGAATGCCAGCGCCACAACAAATCCCACGATCAGACTGCACAGGAATCCCAACAGCGCGGCGGTCCCCGTTAATCGAAGTGCGTGGCTCAAATCGCCACCGCGTTCGTACATGGTCTGGGCAACGCTCAGGGGTGACGGCACAAGGTATTTCGGCACCTTGAATGCAACGGTCACCGCATGCCAACAGAGAATGACCATGCAAAATAAAATCGCAGGCGGAGCCAGCCAGTCCCAGGCTCGAAAAAATATCCCCTTCACACCGATTTGTTTCATGTCGCGGCCTTTCGCAGGCACAGGCTGATTTCGGCAGCCAGTCGGGCGAAATCAGCACTGCCTCGAATGTCAGGAGCGCGGGGATATTCAAACGGAATGGCGAATTCCGCGACAATCTTGCCAGGACGGGGACTCATCACCAGAACCCGTTGACTGAGAAACACGGCCTCAAACACATTATGAGTGATAAAGACGGCGGACCAATGCTGACGCTGCCAGAGTTCCAATAGATCCTCATTCAGTCGCTGTCGGGTGATTTCGTCGAGAGCTCCGAATGGTTCGTCCAACAGCAACAGTTGTGGCTGCGTGACAAGTGCCCGAACAAGTGCCACCCGCATCCGCATCCCGCCCGAGAGTTGAGCTGGAAACGCATTGGCGAATTCCTTCAAGCCGACCAATTCCAAAGCGGTCTGAATGCGAGCCGTGTGTTCGGGACGCGGGACATGTAACAACTCCAGGGGCAGCCGGATATTGTCTTGCACTGACCGCCACGGAAGCAATGTAGCATCTTGAAACACGAAGCCCACATCGGGACGGTCACCTGATTTCCCGCTCGCAGACGGAATTTCTCCAGTCAATTCCAGGCTTCCAGACGTGGGATTCAATAAGCCCGCGATTAGCCGCAACAAGGTGGACTTACCGCATCCTGACGGCCCTACGATAGAGACCAATTCGCCGCGTCGTAGCCGAAAACTGACCGCGGCCAACGCCGTAACGGGACCAGGAAACACTAGTCCGACGTCCCGGCACGAGACCAATGCTTCTTTTGAGATGCCTGTTGAGGATATATTCATCTGACCAGATTTGTAATTTGAATGCCCGCCCCAATTCGGCGAGTCGCAATGACAATTCAATGTGGTACGCGTTTGCGACATTTTTCGCCGATTCCGCCACGTTACGCCGCAATCCTCTTCCCGAAGCGGAATTCGTGAGAAGTCAGGAGCGGTCCCAATGAGACAAAGGGGACGTGGTTCAGGCAATTGCCCTGAGTTTTTGCGAATTCAACGACTGTTAATAGCGTAGCCCGCCTCCCTGCTCGCGGCAACCACCTCCCTACGTTAATCCTGTTTAGATGACTTCGGGATAGAAATTAAGACGTCGAACTCCTGAATTCCCCGGCGGATTCGCAAGGTGTGTTGAGTCTCGGGCAGCCATTGAGCAAGGAAGACTTCGAAGAGCCGGAATTGTCCGATGATTCGTCCGTTGAATTGCATAATCTCGTCGTGGACTTGAATCCCCGCCAACTCGGCAACCGAATTGGGTTTGACCTCGACGATCTCGGGGAAATACTGACCGTCCGCTTGGACTTTCTTGCTGATGACGATTCCGGACAAGTGGGGATGCTTTACAAGTGGCGGAGCCTGTTTTCGCTGGCCCAGATAGATGCGCCGGTTCTTCTGATCAATAGCCAGGTGATGGCGCAAAAGCCACCTGATGTTGAGTCTGCCTTCTTCATCGACGGGTAACGGCGACACGACCAGCGACTG
>JAQGHT010000142.1 GCA_028291565.1 Planctomycetaceae bacterium
GAATACCGCCTTAAAGCGTTCTGTCAGCTCCAATCCCGCGCACGCCGACAACTCGCAAGAGCAGGCAAAACAACAGGACCTGGAGCGACGCGTTTCACAACTTCAGGAATCGATTGGCAAGCTGGTGATCAGCAATAATGACGCTGGCCTGTCGATTTCCAATGACGCCGCAGGCAATGCGGTTGTCATTGATCAAAAGGCAGGCCAGCAAGGGCAGGCTGCACGGGTCATCGAACTCTACGACGACAACGGGGGGAAGGTCACGTTGCCCGCTGATTCCAATGCGGTGGATTTCACTTCCGAGGCCGCGACGTCGACCAAACCCATGAAACCGGCCGAAGTACAGCCCGCTGGACAAGCAGGAGCTAAACACTTGAAAAAAGGCAACTTGAACCGTGGTGAACTGCGAGGCCGGAATCAATCGCAAGTCGAGGCGCTGTCGAACGAACAACTCAAGTCAAGCAATGATCAACAGCAGGTCAATCCGGGTCTCAACCAGGCGCTACAAGGCATGAATCGCTCGTACACTTTCCTGAACGGACCGAATCCGGCAGGGTTTGTCGATCAGCGTCAGTTTGGTACCGGAGCCACGTTTTCTGCAAAAAACCTTCCGCCCGGTCCCGCACGGGATCTGGTACGCCAAAACGGCCATCCGAAGCTTGGAACCATTGTGGGTATGGAAGCTCCAATCGACGCCGTTGTGACCATGGGGCTGCCAGCAAGATTAGACCAAGGCGGTGGTTTCGGCGGTAATCCCAACGCACCGCAAGGCGGACCAGGCGCACCGCCGGTCAACCAGAATGCCAATCCCGAAGCACTTGCATTCGTTCCCTCCGTCTGGTCCTCGAGCGGTGGGCTGTCGTTGTTGATTGAGATCCCCACCGACGGACAGAAATTGAGCTTTTCGAAGGTCGGCGGCGAACCCCGGTTGATGTTGGGCGTCCGCCCGCATCAGACGCTGCAATTGGCATTAGGCTTCGTCTGGGCCGCAGTCTGGTCAGTCATCCTGCTGGTGATTCTCGTGACTCTGCGAAGGCCTCAAGTCACCCAGGGGCTCTGCCGCCGGCTGCCCTGGTTCATCTCCGGATTGGGGATGCTGCTGTACTTCATGGTCCCCTCACACGCGATGTGGGGCACGTGGGGCCTGATCGCGTTCATCGCCGGTGCAACCTGGATTGCATTTCAATCGAAATTGCCCCGACATTCCCTGTAGGATGGCCGCCCCCGGGCTTCAGCCCGACACGGAGTATCGAGCCACTCTATGACCACAATCCCAGCTTCGGAAATTGTTCACCGAGCAGTTCGCGGCTGGACACGCCCAACCAATCATCCAGTAATGTGGCGTAGATGCTGCGGAAATCCGTATGGAATTTCAAATCTCCGTCATCGAGATCCGTCAGACTGGGAT
This sequence comes from Planctomycetaceae bacterium, assembly GCA_028291565.1. Lineage (GTDB taxonomy): Bacteria > Planctomycetota > Planctomycetia > Planctomycetales > Planctomycetaceae > JAKFVC01. Next base: position 1,409 of record JAQGHT010000142.1, read on the forward strand.
GTGCGCCGTGAACCCCGCCCTTGACTGCTCCGCCCGACAGAAAGACCGGACCCGCCGCACCGTGGTCGGTCCCCTTGGAACCGTTTTCTTTGACTCGCCGCCCGAATTCCGAGAAGGTCAGCACGACGACGCGTTTGTCGTGGCCGTGATGCTTCAAATCGGCATGAAACGCCGCCAGGCTTTCACTCAATTCGGTCAGCAAGTTTCCGTGAAATAACGGCTGATCGGCGTGCGTATCGAAACCACCCAGCGCCGTGAAATAAATCCGCTCAGAGACTTCCGCGTCAATCAATTGCGCGACCAGCTTGAGCTGCTGACCCAATTGCTGCGTCGGATAAGCGACAGGCGTGTCGTACTTCTGATTGACTCGCCGCAGACTGGCCGCGGATTTGTAGGACTGCTGAGCCGACTTGCGAAGCAGATCACGCAGACTGCCCGATTCTGTTTCTTTCGTGGAATCAGCCAAACGCTCAATCACTTGCCGCTTGTCAGGATCATCGCCGTTCTCTTTCACTTTCAATTGATAGTCCGCCAGTGACTTCAACGCGGGCGCCGGACCCGTGGGACCTTTCAAGCACAACGGAGCCGGATCGCCACCAATCTGCAAGGCCGTACCTGCCGTGCCCAACCGGGGGACAGTGCGCCCCAGCCAACCATAAGGCTGACTATTCGCGGCTGTGGCCTTGTGCCAGATATCCATCGATTCGAAATGCGACCGATTCGGCTGGGGATAACCCACACCCTGCAGCACGGCCAGCTGTCCTTGTTCCAGCAACTTGGCGAAGCCAGTTCCACTGGGATGGAATGCCAGATCTTCTTTGATCTTCTTGACGGCAGCCGCATCCGGTTTCAAGACTGCACGGGCGGCGAGATACGCGGGATCCTTAAAAGGAATCACAGTGTTCAGACCGTCGTTGCCACCCGACAATTGAACGACCACCAGTACCGTCTGCTTGCCACCGGGCTGATCGCTGCCAGGAGCTGCCAACGCCGTGGCCTGGAAAATCCCCGGCGCCGCGGCACCAATCGCCACACCCATGAATTCACGTCGTGAAAACTGCATTATTGAGTTCCTCTTGTGGAGATCGTCCACCGTTGTCGTAGCATAAGCCTCTGGCTTGTGCGGAATGGGACAAATTGGACTGATAAGCAGACAAAATGCCGAAGAACCAGTGGGCTTACACCCACCGCTCGCCTGGTTCTTTGTCAGGCTCTTATAAGTCTTATCTGTCGCATGAGTCCAATTCCATTATCGAAAGCCTTGCGCTGGCAATCCTGCTAAAGCCGAGTGTTCACTATCTTTGCAACACCTGAAATTTTGCTTGTAAGAACAAGAACAAGTAGTGCAAAGGCCGTGGACCCACCGGGGCAAGCCCGGTGGCGTTTGGTTTTGTTATCCTAATTGATATTCAGGCAATGTCAGGGCCAGATGTGCGGCCGTCCGCGCCAGAGCCCCATTGACACTTCTTGGAGAACGAAACTCGGTCTGCAAACGAATTCGTTCTCGAGACAGTTGTTCCACGACTTGCCGGAAAACCGCTTCTTCGATCTGTTGATGAAATAGGTTAGTGAAGAACCTCGCAATAGTTTCATCCGACTGCGCATCCGCTGAGGGCAATAACTTCGCGGGGTCTGAACGAGCCCCCAGTCCGGCTCCGCGAGTCAGTTCGAACGCCAGATTCTGACGGAAGAGCAGTCCCGTCGAACTGATCCAGCGCTCCCCACCTTCCCAACCTTTGACACTCGGCGGATAGAACAGACTTTGCCCCAGTTGATCGCAGAATCCTGCCAATTTCACGGGGCTGACAGATCCGTTCAAAGACTTGACTGTACCGATCACAAAATCGACAGGCCCCTTGACCCTTTGTCCGATTGCCGCCGGAGAATAAAAGACCCAACTCCCCAGCAGGCGTTCCACCAGCCAGGAGATGTCGTAGTTCCGAGTCCGAAAGCCTTCGGCCAGCGGGGCGATGTATTCGGCATCCAGAGTCACCGTTTCACTGACCAGGAAGCGGAACAGTTTCTTGACAATGAAATCCGCACAGGTAGGTTGAGACAGACAGATGCGGACTACATCACCCGCGCCGAAATCGCCGGTTTGTCCGAGAATCGTCTTCGGTCCCACATCGTGCAGGTTCGGATCGAAGTGGGCCTTTCCATTCTTCACCGACCAGCCGGTTAACGCGCGGGCTGATTCCTGAATATCCTTTTCCGTGTAGTTTCCCACTCCGAGACCAAACAATTCAAACAGTTCGCGGCCATAATTCTCGTTGGGTTGACCACGTCGGTTGGATTGAGAATCGAGCCAGATCAGCATCGCCGGATCACGCGTCATGGCCTGCAACATGTCATCGAAATGCCCCAGCGCATGCTGCCGCAGGGTCTCGTTCTGCTGTTGCATCATCCGCAAGTCATTGACTTTGGCATTTGATGTGGCGAAATGGTTGTGCCAGAACATCGTCATCCGTTCGAGAAACGGATGCGGCGAATGCAACATGCGGTAGATCCACAGACCCTTCGCCTGTTGCGGATCGTTGGCAGTCAGCATCCCTTCGCGCAAGCGGACAATTTCCGCTTCAAATTCCTCCTGGTTCGGACCACCGTTCAGGAGGTCTCGAATCACGTCCGCAGGGGAGGACTTCAGCCCGTCTGAAATCTGCTGAGCCGTGGCCCCGCCGGTTGTGCGACGCAACAGGTGCGCCACTTTGATTTCATCCCAACGGTTATTGGGATTGGGGACATACGACGTCCAGGCCACGCCCGGACGCAATCGGCGTAATGCTTGTTCGGCCTGAGTCATGGCGTTGCTTTCGTTTCAAAATTCACACGATACTCAAAACCAGACTGGCCAAAGCCGGCATGGACCTGTAATTGCCCCAAGGCCGCGACAATCTGCTGAAGAACATTCAGCTCGGCTTCGGCTTCCGCAATCGTCAACCCATCG
>JAQGHT010000155.1 GCA_028291565.1 Planctomycetaceae bacterium
GCTGGGAACAGTATAAAACGGCATGACGGTGGGATCCAAGCACCTTCCGAGCGGTCGCCGTCGCCAATCCTCTTCAGGTCAAAGTGAAGCGGAAATCTCCCCGGTAGACTCGTGTCGATAATTGCGATTGTTCAGAATTGCGTCAGGTCTATAGTGCCGACGTCCGGCTGAAGATGTTGGAATACTGTCGGCAGGAGTTCCCTGGCATTATTCCCAGGCTAGATAGAACAACAATTGTCTTCACAAGATTCGCAGTCCCATTGAAATGGTCGGACGTGAATGTGAAGTTTCAATCGAGCGAAAGCCCGCGGTTGAGGTTTTCTCGTTCGGCGCCCGGTAGTAGACCGGAGCGGTGCCACCGCCTTCGCGTAGACGGAAGTGCGGAATGCAACATGGTTAGTTGTGGTTGCGCCATGGTTCGCTCGAGACTTGATCAAGTTATGCGGCGATTTCTCCGGCGTGGCCGCGTTCCCTGTTTTTTGTTTTTCATCTTCCGCCGTCGTCTGACCGAAGTCTGACGAATTCAGCTACGAATGATTTGTAGCCGGATTCGTAAGAATTTGGTCTTGGCGGCGGCGTTGGGCTGCAGATTTGCCTCAAACAATCGCCCGTTTGGGCGGCCATTCGGTGTGTCACACCGAGACAAATTTTTCTACCTTCCTGGAACGGCTTATTTCGGTCGGCCGGGAAGGCTCCGACTGTTTCGACGCTGAATTTGCAGGGCTTTTTACGGAAAACGGCGGCAAGACCCGTTGAAAGCTGTGTTGGCAACGCTCTACTGCAGTCAGGCAGCACCTTTTGAGGTTGCGCTATTTCCCATTGTCTGTCGTCCCTGACGGAAAGATGTAAATCAGCGCAACTTCAAAAGCGGAAGACTGACCGCCTGGAGAAGTCACAGCGTCGGGCTCCCTCTCTGCGTCGTCTATTTCCTTGTGGGGACGCATCATGCATCGGATTGCCACCCGGCGTGACCAGTCAGGTTGGGAATCGATTGGTTCGGTTGAGTCCACTCCGGACGGCCGAGGGCGGCCATCCCACGGTGTCATTGAAACGCTTGTTTTGCGGCGCGGTCGATTTGGAGCCTGAGATTCCAGATTTGTAAAATGCGTGCCAGATGACCTCGATGCGGAGTGAATCTATAACCTTCCATGATCTTGGACGGCTTGTTTGAAATTGTTCTTAAGGTCACGGCTCGCCAGGTAGTTTGTCAGCCGCCAGTCCCCCCCCTCGAAATCCACTTCCTTGTCCGTTATCCGCTCGTCGCAGTCGCGATCTTAATGCAGGACTGCAATTTCGTGCACAACGCTCGCATGCGTGTGCTATGCGAAATCGTTGAGTTTGTATGACATCTCGTCGTGTTTCTTGTTCACGTTCCAGTTCATTCACTTCTGCCGGAAATTGCTCGCCTGTGTGGCGAGTCCTGGGTCTTTGCACCGTGATTCAGCTCATTGCTTTGGTGGTCAAGGCCGGCGGAAACGCCTGAGTGAATCCAGGTGCTTGTGTGTCTCAATTGAAGGAATTTGTGCATGTCGTGCGTATCCAGTAGTAATGATTCGTCCTCATCGAGCTCTTCGTCATCATGGATGGATAGCTCATCCTCTTCGTCGAGCAGTCAACCGCCGTCAAGCTCTTCGTCGTCAGCGGATAGTTCGTCGTCTTCGGGTCCGCCCTCTTCGAGTTCCTCGTCATGGATGGATAGCTCATCCTCTTCGTCGAGCAGCCAACCGCCATCGAGCTCTTCGTCGTCGGCGGATAGTTCTTCGTCTTCAGGTCCGCCCTCTTCGAGTTCCTCGTCGTGGATGGACAGCTCGTCGTCTTCGTCGAGCGGACAGTCATCGTCAAGCTCTTCCTCGTCAAGCTCGTCGTCTTCGAGCAGCTCTTCCTCGTGCTCGTGTAATTGCGACAGCTATGAGAGTGCGCTTCAGGCTGCGGAAACGACACTCGCGAACTGCGAAATAGCAGTCGCGGTCGCTCAGGCTGTCGTCGATCAAAAACAACTCGCTCTCAATCAAGCCGAGGCAGACGCGATTCTCGCGAAAAGTCTGCTTGATTCCGCGGAAGCTGATGTCGATGCTAAGCTAGCGATCAAGACCACGCGTGATGAAGATAAGGCGAGGTCTAAAGCGACGCTGACTCAGAAGGAGGAGGCGAAGGCTGTCGCAGAACAGGCTTTGGCGTACGCCCTGTGTGACGTGAATGCAGCTGAAACCGATGTTGCGAATGGTAAAGCAGAATTGCAAACGGCGGAGGACGCATTTGTTTCCGCAAACTCCGCCGTCAACGCGGCGAACAATAGTTATGATCTGGCAGTGCTCAACGGTACCCCTCTCGAGATTGGTATCGCTGAAGAGAATCTCGCAGCAGCACGCGGCTTTGCGGAGACGGCCGCTCAGACAGTGAAGCAAAAGTTCGATTCCATCAAGCCGTTCCTTGACGGATTGAAATCGAACCTGGACGCCGCCGAGTCTGCAGCTGAACAAGACCGACTTGCTGGCGAAGAAGTCGATTTTGCGACGGACGACAACAATCGCTACGAACTCAGCGCGAGTGATGCCAATGACGCGCTCCGAAGCGCCGATCAGGCTCGCGATGGTGCCTACAGCAACTGGCAGCTCAAGAAGCAGGCCGTCGAAGATGCGCGAAAGGCACTTGAACAGGCACAGGAGGACGCGAGTGATCCAAATGCCAAGGATGAGCGGGCGACCTTCGATTGCGGTCAGGCCCAGGATCAACTGGCCAGATGCCAGCAATCGGCGAGTTGTGATGGTGGCGATCGCGACCCTCCTGCAGCCGGTGATTGTGGTAACTTGGAGCAAGCCGCGATGAATGCGGCTCTCGCTTTGAGTGCTGCAGAGACCGCACGGACGAACGCGTTTAAAGCGATGCGAAAAGCCGAAGATGCCTATGGTACGGCAGACAAGGCCGAAGGAGATACCAGGCACGATTACACCGACGCCAAGAAAGCGTATGAGACCGAATTAGACGATCAACGGGACAGGGAGGAGACGCTCAGAACAGCCATCAGGGATTATAAATTCGCAGTCAATACCATGATTGCGGCAGGTGCAGGCTACTTATTGGCGATTGCCAGTATTGGTACCGGCATCGGAGTATTCTTTTTTTTCGCGGGCCTTGCTCTTGCGATCGTCTTAATGAGTCAAGCTCAGGATGGTATGGAGGCGGCCAGGTCCGACTCCATAACCGCACAATATGCGGTCGATGCAGGGAAGTTGAGACTTCCCACGTTGCTGGCCGCACGCGACGCGAATTACAAGCTTTGGAACGACGCGGAAAAGGCTCTCGCTCAGGCCAGGGACGCTCGGACAACCGCTCGAAAGGCATTTGACGCGGCGGACAAGGATCGCGACGATAAATTCAAAGCCGATCTTGAAGCGAAGCTCAATCTCAAAGTCTGCCAGGCTCGCAAGGCTGCCATGCAGTAACCACGCTCGTTCGGCATTGGCAGACGCCTTTTCGTACGTCATACTATAATGTCACCAAGACTTGTAACCCAATTGAGGAGTTGACTGTGACGACCGATTTCAATGGGATGAATTCTGGGGATGTGACAACAACTGCGACGACGTCACCCGAATCGAAACCGGGTTTGTTGACCGCGATCTTGATCGTCAGCTTGATCATCTGTGTCGGACTCACTGTCGGGTTTAAGCAATTGGGTTCGCACTACATGGACCTTTCGATATCCGAGGTCGACGAAGATGGCTTCATTGTCGTCAAAGACCAACTGTTTAGAATTGGAAACCTGTTCTGTTTCGTTGCGATCTTTTTCTCAGCCCCTTCGGGTTTGTTTGGTTTCATGCTCGGATACAACCTCGCAACGAAATCAGCGACTGATCGAAGGTTACGTCTCGAATCGTTCGGCAAGGCGTTTTGGGTGATGTTGGCGATCGCGTGTATTCCGATCGTTCTGATGTCGTACGACGTGATGACCAACTTGCAGAACGGTGCAAATCGTGCTGCAGTGCGCGATCGGATGTGGATTTATCTCTACAGTGGCATATCTCTCGTGACGCTGTCGTTAGTGCCCTATGCCCTAGAGCGCCGTCGCTTTTTAAAAGTGCAGGCGGTCTCGAAGAAGCCTACAGCTGAATAAGTCCGACCGGGCGCGAGTATTCAATCGCGCCCGGTTCTCTATGTCGGCTTTTGCTGCCCAAAGGGTCGCGATTCGACAGCCCAAGCCATCGGCCTGGGACAAGTGCGATCAATGAATCTCACAAGGCCCAACGGGCCGCGACCTGAGCGATCGCAAACCGAGTTAGTTTAGAGGTTCATGTCGGGTTGCGCCCCGGTCGGGGCTTCGAATCCCTCATGGGGCCATTCCCAGGCCAATGGCGGGGGCTGTCGAATCGCAGCCCGTTGTGCTGCAAATACAGAATGGTCCTCGTGTCTTGTTTGGAATCGCTCAAACGGCGCAACTTCAAAAGCGGGAGGCCGTCCCGATATTCACTTCCGACAGTTACTGATGCTCAGGTCATGACCATTCGGCAAAATTCAAACAGTTCACTGCCAACTGCCACATCTGGAGCGAAAATCGAAACCAGATGAATCAGTGGGTTTACACCCACCGCTCGCCGGTGGTCCGACCGATCGCGACGCTGCGATATGCACCGCTGTGCGCTTAGCAGCAGGGAATCAATACCGGTCAGAATTTGACATTTTTCGCCGATCCCCCGCCACCGGGCTTGCCCCGGTGGGGCCACGGCCCATGCACTACTCTTTTTCCAGAAATTCTATTACTTCAAGTAGTGCAAAGGCCGTTGAACCACCCCGGCGAGCGGGGTGGCGGGCGATTAGCGAATAGTCTCCAGAATTTCGATCAAAACTACTCGCCTGGTGCGACATTGGGATGTCGCACTACGGCATTTATTGATTCGCCAGATCTTGAAATCTCATGAAAATTGAAAAAAAGGATATGAAAATGCCTGAAATCTGGGTTGCGGGTTTCCCGAGCTTCTACGGCGGCGCCGATGTAGAGCTCGATCATAATATCGACTTGTGGACGCAGTTTGGCGTCGATGTTCACTTGGTGCCAATGTTTGGCCAGGATCCCCGGATGGTGGAACTTTGTCAGGCACGCGGCTGTACGGTGCACCAATATCAGCCGAACATCTTTCGTGACAAACTCGTAGTTTCGTTCTGTAACGGGGCGTTTCTCGACCGATTGCCCGAAATCATCGAACAGGGACGGCCGCGTCGCATTATCTGGTTTAATTGCATGACCTGGAATTTCGACAAGGAATTGACCGCTCACAAGAACGGCTGGATCGACGAATTTGGATTTGTTTCTGAGTACCAACGGAAGTGGCTGACGCCAAAGCTGGAAGAGGTCGGCGGCCCGATTCGCTGCTTCGAAGGTTATCGAGCTTACTTCAACGTCGACAACCGGAGTCAGAGGATCGCATTTGAGTATCGTCCGCCACAAGACTGGTTCGCAATGGGACGCATCTCGCGGGATGATGCCCAGAAATTCTCGCCCGATATGTGGGACCTGTTTTATAAGGTCTGCTCGCCCAGGCCGACGAAGTCGTTGATTCTGGGATATGGTCCGAACGCCCAGTCGCGATGCGGTTCGCCGCCTGCGGGATTGGATTGGCTGACGTGGGCTCCAGGCTCAATTCCGGTGCGAGATTTTTATCAGCGTGTGCACTGTGTCATTCATAAAACGGGTGGCAGCCGTGAGAGTTACTGCCGGGTCGTGCCCGAATGCTACGCTTTCGGCGTCCCCGTGATTGTGGAAGATGAATACGCTTTCCCTGAGATCATCATTGATGGTGTGACGGGATTTCGCTGCAAATCTTCGGCTGAAATGTCATTTCGCGCCAGCGAGCTCGCCTTTGACGAGTCCCGGCGTAAGAAGATGATTTTCGCGGCCCGAGATTTCTTGAAAGGTCATATGGGCAATCAAGATGCTTGCTGGAAGCCTTGGCGCAACGTGGTGTGATTGACTTTTCGATCAGAAGCAGGCTTGACGTTGATGAGCAGCCAGTGCGGTTTAACTTTGTTTGTGCCGGTTTGCTGCGATGATTCGTGCCACTGTTTTAACGCTGTACTCGGCGTTCAAGCAGTGCTTTTCACCGCTCAGTAGGCACTGCTTAACGACCGAGTACAGTAGTGAGGCAGTGGCACGTCACCGGCAGACGCAAGGTTAAACGGCTATCGTGCGTCGAAGAGTTTGCCTGGACGGCAAACTCTTCGACTGTGAGTCTCGGAGAGACATCGCGTACAGGGCTGCTCGCGCCATGAAATCCCGGGATCCCACCTTGAAAATTTAGAATACGATTGAGCTGACAAAATGCAGAGTTGCAACGAAATTGAAAGCGACCGCCGATCGGTGTTTACCGACATTTATTCCCGCAATGCCTGGGGTGGCCAGGAATCGCGAAGTGGCACCGGTTCTGATTACAGCAGCACCGGGACATTAGTAGACACACTCCCCTGGATCCTGAAAGTTCTGAATATCACTCAGCTTCTCGATGCTCCATGTGGTGATTTTCACTGGATGAAAGAAGTCGTTCAAGCAATGCAGGCTGATCTGCCAGCGTTCACTTATCATGGTGTTGACATTGTGGCCGAAGCATTGGTTGCGGCGAATCAAGTAGCGACAGACCGAAATCTGTCTGAAAACTGCCATTGGATGCCCGCCGATCTGGTTGACGAAGTGCCGCAAGTCGGTGCCGAACTGATCCTGATTCGTGACTTGCTGGGGCATTTGCCGCTGCGTGATGTTGAACGTATTCTTGAAAACGTCAAAGTTTCCGGAGCCAAATGGTTGATGACGACACATTTTCCCAATGCCGTCATGCATGACCAAATCTCGGCCGGCCAATGGCAACCGATCAATTTGACCTTGGCACCGTTTCATTGGCCGCGGCCAGCGTTTGTGATCAACGAGAACTCCCCTGAGTCCAAAGCAAAATCTCTGGGACTCTGGCGGCTGTCGCAGTGACGTTTGATCGCGGGGGCAATTATTCCTGGCAGTTCGATCAGCCGCAGGCTAGTGCGGAAAATCGAAATTAACCTGCCATGAGAAGCATTCACGACTCAATGAACCAAGGGTCTAAGGTTAAGCCGCGTTTCCCGTGAACATTCTTACGAATTCTTCTACGACGTTTCGGCGACGCCGAACAGTGTTCGGATTGGTTGGCCGTCCGCCAAGCGGTAGGGGCGATCGGTGCGATCGCGAATTTCGGAGCCTGGGTCCAGGCCGAAACGCCAGAATAATGTTGTCGCAATATCGGCCGGCGTCACGGGATTGACATCGGGATAAGCGCCGAGCGAATCGCTGGCCCCATAAACGAATCCACCGCGAGCGCCTCCGCCAGAAAACACTGCGTTGTAGCAATAGGGCCAGTGGTCTCTTCCGGCGCCCCCATTGACGCGCGGGCTGCGGCCGAATTCGCCCAGCGCGATCACCAGCGTGGAGTCGAGCAATCCGCGCGCGGCCAGATCCTCGACCAATGCGGCCAGGCCCTGATCGGCGGGAGGCAGCAAGCTGTTCTTCAGGAGACCGAAGTTGTTGCCGTGCGTGTCCCAGCTCTCGGCCCCGTTGATCTTTCTGTCATAGACCGCCACGAACTGCACGCCTGACTCGACGAGGCGGCGCGCGAGCAAGAGACTCTGGCCATGTCGTGTGCGTCCGTAAAGGTCACGCGTGATCGGAGCTTCTAATCTTAGATCGAACGCACGTCGAACTGTTTCCGAGCCGAGCATTTCCATCGCTTTGCGGCGGTAGGCATCTCGAGTGCCTGTTTCGGCGAGAGGATCGGCGGACCGTGACGGACGCTCCAGACCAGCGAGCAGGTTTGCTCGTTGTTTCAATCGTTCAGAGGTCACACCCGCCGGAAACTCCAATTCGGGAAGACGGAAGTCGGGTTGGCTGGGGTCTCCTTCGACTTGCAACGGCTCAAACGCCGAACCGAGGAAACCAGCCGACTGGCCGGGAACATCGATCTCGTTCCACATCCGGTGCGGCAACGCGACAAATGGAGGAATTCCAGGACGCTCAGCAGGTCGAGTCCGGCTGATGGATGACCCGATACTAGGCGGATCATTGTTGTCTTGCCCCACGATCAGTTGATCGCCACGCGATGGATCCCGGCCAATCAGGGTGGTGAACGCCGCCGGCAGGTGGTTGGTGAGCCCATGATGGATGCTCCGGACAATCGTCAGGCGGTCAGCCACGCGGGCCAGGTGGGGCAGATGTTCGGAAGCCCAAAGTCCGGGCACAGCGGTGGCAATAGGTTTGAACTCCCCACGCACTTCCGCTGGTGCCTTGGGTTTCATGTCCCAGGTATCCAGATGGCTTGGACCACCTTGATAGAAGACGAGGATGCAAGCGCGAACCGGTGTAAGGCTCTCCGCGACTCCCGCACGGAGTGCTCGAATCGGTCCTAATCCAGCGAGACCCACTGCTGCGATTTGTAGCCATTGGCGTCGGCTCGTCAACGACCCGGAAACTGGTCGCGTCAAGCTGTTGTACGCTTGCCCGAGCGTCTTCATGGGCCACCCGTTCCTGTTTTTATTGTTGAAGTAGTTTCGGATCGTCGCTCAAACAGCATGCTCCTTTGATTCGTTGAAACCCCGATCTCCCAGGATACACGATCTGACCTGGGATTACGATTATGAAAATGCTTCAGATACAAGGTTAAACCGCGATACCCGTCGGCAGTGCCGTTCAGGTGCGTCCCTTTTGCCTGACCCTGCGACCCCTTTTGCCTGTCCGTTGCATTCGCGTAGCCCGCATCTATGGATATACTGTTTGAGATGAGTCACATCACCGAAATTCTGAATGCGGCCGCCACAGGTCGGCCGGAGGCCGCAGAGGCGCTGTTGCCGCTCCTGTACGATGAACTGCGTCAGCTTGCCGCTCGGCAGATGGCTCATGAGAAGCCTGGGCAGACTTTGAATGCGACCGGACTGGTTCATGAGGCCTACCTGAGGCTGGTGGGGGCTCAACCGCAGCAAGACTGGAATGGGCGGAGTCACTTTTTTGGTGCGGCCGCCGAGGCCATGCGCCGAATTCTCGTGGAACGGGCTCGTCGGAATCAAACCTTCAAGCGTGGTGGCGGCAGGGTGCGAGTGGAATTTCACGATGAGCTGCCTGTCTCACATGCCAACGAAGATCATGTGCTCGCTGTCAACGAAGCCCTGGACGCGTTGATCGCACACGATCCCCAGGCCTCGGAACTGGTGAGGTTGCACTTTTTTGGCGGTCTATCGATCGAAGAAGCCGCTAGCATTCAGGGAATCTCGGCACGCACGGCGTTTCGGAACTGGAGCTTTGCGAAAGCGTGGCTGTTCCGGCACCTCGATGCAGATCAGACTCCGTCAGAGGATTAGCCGATTCTAAAACAGTTCGAGTTTTGAGACTTTTCGCCGATCCCCCGCGACTATCCTCATTCCAATTGAGTTTGAAGAGTTCTTAGCCACGGATCCACGCGGATCAAAGAAATGGGTAACAATTTAACGGAATGGCGTGATCCATTCCCCACCGAGCTCGTCTCGGTGGTCACCGGGCTTTTGCACTACGCGCCTTCCTTCCCCGAATACGTAGTGCAAAAGCCCGAATCCACCCAGGCAAGCTGGGTGGGGAATGGAGCAAGTGTTTTCGTTCTTCGCCAAGCGGCTGAAGTGATACGGTTTTTGCAAGATGTGATGGTCGTTGGAATTGGGCCAATTTCAAGCGTGGGAAGTAATATTGATGGCGGCTCTGACGAAAGATCTAAATCTTGGTCAATTGGTCCAGAAAAACCATTGCCAGGTCCGGGTTTCCGTCAATGATGCAATGAAGTCCGACGTTTGCTGTTCCAGCATGTTGATGACCGTTCGAACTGTGACAATATTTCATTCGTGTGAGGTGTAGAAGTACACGCCAACAGCCGACGTTGATGGCGCCGGGCCAAGCGGTGTCCAGTCCTTGTTCCTCCGTTAGTTGAAGTATTCTGCGTATGCAGCTGAATTTCTCACAACAGATGAAGATGAGCCAGCAAATGAAGCTGGCTCCGCGGATGATCCAATCGATGGAGATCCTGCAGTTGCCGATTATGGCACTGAAGGAACGTATCGAAGAGGAGCTTCGTGAAAACGAGATGCTGGTCGATCAATTGGCCGATCTGGACGCTCCCGAGATCCAGGCCCAGATTGATCGTGCCCATGAAGAGGCTTCGGAAAAGCCAATCGAATCGCGCGAACTGGTCTGCGATGGCAAGGACAGCGAAGCCGACTTCGAACGCCTGCTGGAAATGTCCGAGGACTGGCCGAACGACGACTACATTTCGCAGCGGAAATCCTCCAACCGCATGGATGATGAGGGTGACCAATATTCGGACATGATGTCGAATATGGTGACTCGGCCGGAATCGCTGCAGGATCATCTTCTGGAGCAGTTCCGCTTCGCGGAAAGCTGTCCAGACGTAAAAGCGTTCGGCGAATACCTGATTCAGAATCTCGATGCCAATGGGCGGTTGCCCACAAGTCTGCAGGAAATGGTGCAGGTCTATGGCGAAAGAATCAGTCTGGATGATGCCCAGGTGGCATTGTCGCTAATCCAGAAGCTCGAGCCACTTGGTGTGGGCGCCCGGGACTTGAAAGAATGTCTGTTGCTGCAAATCACGGACAACACGCCCTATCGCGAGATCTTGATTACCCTGATCTCGTCGCATCTTGAAGACCTGGCGCAAAATCGACTGCCGCTGATCGAACGCAAGACCGGCTACGACATCGAAGACATTAAAGACGCGTACGAAGTCTTACGTGGCCTCGATCCGACGCCAGGCCGCGGTTTTGAACAGATTTCCGCTCCGAATGTGGTGCCCGATCTGTATGTCGAGCCCAACGAAAAAGGGGAATGGACCGTCCGGTTAGAAGATGAGTACACACCGCGATTGCACATCAGCAAACAATATCGCGAGATGTTGCAGAAGGGTGGGGCGGATCCCAAGACGCGGGAATACATCAAGCGCAAGATCGAATCGGCCAAATGGCTCATGGAATCGATCGAGCAGCGCTATAGCACTCTCAGGAGAGTGGCTCAGGCGATCGTCGATAAGCAGACGGAATTCCTGGAGAATGGTCCCGAATACATTCAGCCGTTGAAAATGCAGCAGATCGCGGAAGTGGTCGGCGTCCACGTCACAACTGTCTCGCGTGCAGTCGATGATAAATGGATCCAGACACCCCGTGGAATTTACCCATTGAAGCGGTTTTTTGGCGGTGGCACAAAAACCGACGACGGCGAAGATGTGGCCTGGGACATTATTCGCATCAAGCTGAAGAAAATCGTTGAAGAGGAAGATAAAGACGAGCCGCTAAGCGACGACGCCCTGGTTGAGAAATTGGCGGCAGAAGGTTATACGCTGGCACGTCGGACAGTCACGAAATACCGCAAGGCCCTGAATATTCCCTCGTCACGGCAACGCCGGCAGTATTGATTTTTCAGGACCGGCGTTCATTCGTGTTTCGGATCGGTATTG
>JAQGHT010000171.1 GCA_028291565.1 Planctomycetaceae bacterium
AGCAATTCGCCGCGCGGCTCGCCAGTTTTCGCAGACCATAAGCGTATACCACCGTCCGATTTCCCAGAACTGCCTCCCCAGATCCCACTTGTCGTTGCCAGCATCCGACCGTCACGAGACCAGGCGATAGCTGTAATGGAAGTTCGATGGGCATGGAATTCCAGACGGGTTGTCAGTGGCCGCGTGACCTCACCGATTTCTCGCTGTGAGAGCGTGATGATTTGAACCCATCCACTCGTCGTCTCGTCTCTGCGCCAATTTTCGGGCCATTTCGTCGCACCCATCGCGAGCTCCATTTCGTCAGGTGCGAATGCCAAGGCATCCGTGGATTCATCCTTCAACGCAAGAATCTGTCGGGTTGCGCCGGACGACGTATCGAACAACAGCAACTGGCGTTCTTCGCGTTGGGATTCCCCCGTGGCAAGCAGACTGCCCTTGAATGAGAGCGCCAGCGGACCGCCATGCCTCCTCAGAGGATTCTTGATTCCGATTTTGAAGTCACCCGTATTCGCGTCCCACACTTTAATGAGTTTGCTGGATCCCTGAGCAGCACCGGTCGCAATCACATTACCATCCGCAGACCAGGCCACCTGCCCCCTGCCAGCATCGGAGTGCGGAAAATCGATCAAGATCTGTTGTGCGTCTTCGTCTCGAACCATGACAAATGCAGTTTCGGAATGAGACAAGAAGCGTGCTCTATCGGGTGAACTCAATTGGTATTGCTTGCCAGCATTATGAGTCTGTTTCAACATTCCCGATGCAGTATCCCAAACGGCGGCTCGGCACGGACCTTGTAAATCGTAATAACCGATGGCAAGCGAATTTCCATCATTCAACCACTGCAAACCTGCTCCACGACTGGAACAGTGTCCGCACATTTGTCGTTGACGCTCTCCTGTGACGGCACTGCTGAAGTTGACCGAGCTGGTCAAACTATCGGTATTCGCCAGCCATTGGCCGTCAGGTGATAATGCGATCGCCGACATCACTCTGGGCGCTTCGCTGGCTAATTTTTCATTCCCGGTTTCGATAAATTTTTGTGCATTCACATCGAAAACTTGCAGAGCTTCATTCTCTTTCTCCGCGGACGCGGGGCTGAGCCCGATAACCAACTTCAGGCTGTCGTGAGTCCAGGCGACCGGAATGGGAATTCTTTGACTGCGAACACCCTCGGCCACATGGAATTTGAGCTGCCCGGTCGCTCCATCAAGCAGTGCAATTCCAGAAACTGCTCCTGGTCCCACCGCCAGTGTCTTTCCATCTGGTGACCAGGCGAGTTTCCGAAACTGCTGCACCGGTTGCGGGCCCGTTTCGGGAATCACCGATTCCCATTTGAGTTGCCAGCTGCCGAAATCATACGCTTGCACTTTACTGTCGTGCAAAGACATAACGGCCATTAACTTTCCATCAGTTGACACAGCCCCACCCGTGTCAACCGTATTGAAATGCTCAATTTGCTTGCCTGCAGCGACATCCCATGTATTAAAACTTTTTTGTGAATGATTTCGGTCCATTTCAAAAGAATAGACACTTTTTCCGTCCGGCAGAAAACCGCAGTCAGTGATATAAGAATTGGTTTCAATTCTGCGTTCGACTTTACCGGAGTGTATGTGCCAAATCGTCAAACCCACATTACCAACTGTGTGTCCACACCCCCGCACAATCCGTTCGCTGTCCGGCGACCATCCGAGGGGGCCATTTTGAATGAATTCGTCACCAATGAGCACTCGCGAAAGTGCCCCGGTTGCGGCATCCCAAATGCGAATCTGCCCGATCACATCAAGCGTCGCCAGCAATTTGGAATTAGGACTGTAAGCCATGGTCGTCACGGGCGCACGATGCTGGATTGTCTCCAGAGTCCAGCTCGCAACACCCGCCAACTGGGCCGGCGTCCGCACCAGGGCTGATAGATTCAGTGCTGGCGAAGTCTTGACGGAATTCGGCGGCGTAACGGCAATAGGCGTTGAAATGACGGGCGGATGAATGGCAGGTGCCTGAGTGACGGGCTGCTGAATGACGGGCTGTGTTGCCGCCGAAACGGACTTCGGAGCTGACCCATCTTCCCGGATGTCGGTTGTCACCGACTGGACTTCGCCTGGCACGGTCAGAGAGATTTCCGTTTCTTTACCGTCTTTCGTTTTGAACCTGACAATGATGATTGCCAGCAGGACCGCAAGGGCGCCTGCGACGGCCAGCCAGCGAGTGCAACGGGCAATGAGAGTCCATGGTTGTGTTTCTGAAGATCCAGGAGCCTTACGCCGCCCCGCTCGCCCGGTGATATACGAGAGAATATTCATCCAATTCCCACCACCCGCCAATCTCATGGTCGGGTCGACGGTGGGCATAGTCGCCAGCCGAATCAGGCGTTGGACAACGTCACTCGCCTGAGCCGGTCGATCGTCCGGATTTTTCGCCAGCAATTGTTCAATCAGTCGTGACAGCTCCCGAGGAATTGCCGCGTCGACGGTGTTTGGCGCGGGTGGTTTTACCAGGAGCAGCGACCTCAAAATTTCCAGCGTGTGATTTCCAGGAAACGGAGGCCGCCCGGTCGTCATCTTGTACATCACGACTCCCAGGCTGAACAAGTCGGCCCGGGCATCAGCTGGCAAGCCCCCGGCCTGTTCTGGAGACATGTAGGCAGGCGTTCCCACCAGGGTTCCGGAATGGGTCAACTGGACATCATCGACGATCGGTCTGGCCAGGCCGAAATCGAGAAGCTTGACACGCCCCTGTTCCTGTTCCAGCCAGATGTTTTCGGGTTTGATATCCCGATGGATCAGATTCCGGGCATGTGCCGCTGCCAGGGCCTCGGCGATTTCGCGTCCGATTCGTAGACACTCTTTGAGAGGCAGACATCGCTCACGATCTAGCCGCTCCTGCAACGACTGGCCTTTCAGCAGCTGCATCACCAGAAAGGGAACCGCATGTTCGGAGTTCACTTCATAGATCGCGATAATGTGATCATGTTCAATCGATGCCGCCAACCGAGCTTCTCGGAGATAGCGTTTGGAAGCCATTCCGTCCTGACCCCACTGGGGCTTCATGACTTTCAGGGCGACTCGGCGATTGAGATCGGGATCCAGAGCTTCGAAAACAATCCCCATGCCCCCCAGTCCGAGAACTTTTAAGATGCGGTATTTACCAAGGCTTCCCAGGTCTCCGTGTTTCTGCGGAGGAGCGAGGAATTGATAGATCGGCTCGGTTTGAACGTGGGATCCGGGAATGAGAATTCCCCCGGCAACAACCTTCTCATCGTCATTGACAAGAGTTTCGTGATTCGACTGAGTGCATACCGACGGTGAAATCCGAATCCACGAAATCACTTGCTGGAGACGATGCTGGTCTTCGACCGTCAACTCAAGTCGTGCATCGGAACTTCGAAGGGAATCGAACAGTTGATCGTGGATGAATGAGTTCGCGGCAGTGTTGAGACATCGAGGGCACGATTCGAGGTGTTCGGCGATTGCCTCATTGTGTTCAGAGGGCAACAACCCGACTAATGATTGCAGCAATTCGTCGCGTTCAGGACATGAAACAAGCTGAACCATCGGAAGCACCCTTTAAGTCACGCGTGGTTTAAGCCTCTACCTCATGAAGTACGCAAACCTTTTCATTTCCTTCCTCCGAAATTCACGAAGATTCGAAAATTCCCTCGAGCTCTGTGCGCAACACCTTCATGACTCGACACTTGGCGGAATAGACGGCTCCCTCCGTCAGGCCGAGTTCCAGCGCGACGGCCGCGGCGGCTTCGCCATCCACGGCATGCCGCATAAACGCTTTCCAAGTCTGTGGTTCGAATCGAGAGGTCATAATCTCCAACGAACGCCGGGAGATGTAAGAGTTAAACTGGTCCTGGGCGAACAAATCGGCAGGGTCGTTATCGACCGACCATTGTTCCCAATCCGTTTCTGTCCCATCCAGCAATTTGGGCCGCTTCTTCCGCCAATAATCACGGCAGCGATTCAGAGTCACAGTTTTCAACCAGCCGCGAAAGCTCTGTCGGCCGTCATAATCCCACGTGGGGAGATTCTCGATGAGTGTGACAAGGACATCTTGGACCAGATCTCCCGCTTCGTCGCCACTAATGTTTCCCCTGTGAACCCAATGGTACAGCAGCGGCGAACACAGTTGAACCAACTGTTCCCAGTCCTGCCGGGATGCGGATTTGCGGATTCGTTGCAACAGGCTGACAGGTGTCGTTTGCATCCCACGATTATGTTCCTCCGACCTCATCCAAGGCAAGCCGGGGGCAAATTTCGCGATTATCCAGATCGAAACGCTAATAGCCAGATGGCTACGCCGTCTGGGATTTTCGTAGCGGAATTCGTGAGAATTCGGTCCGATCGACGTGTCCCGCCCGAAATCTCTCGATTTCAGCTACGAGGAATTCGCCACACTAAAATCCTTCGCGGCGTAAATCAGAGCGGCGGAGCTCGGCAACTGTATCGGGTGCGCACAAGTCGCTTCCGGTTCAAAAGACTGAAAAGAGGTCACACCGCATACGTCGACTGCAATCGACCTTGGCCGACTTGAGGACATTTCTATTGTGGTCCAACAGGCATTGCCCTCGCATTGACAAGTCAATCAACGCCAATGATGATCTGGTCCATGTCACACGACAATCGTCACGTTCTGGGGCTTAAGGACTGCATCATGTTACGGCAACGAGGATCAGTTTCCACGGGCGTTGTTCTGGCCCTGTGTCTGATTGGCGGTCTGGCCTGGTCCCTGTTCGGCTTGCAACCGAAACTCCCTGTCGCGGTAGAAACTTTGCACTCTTCGAAACCGGTGCTGTTGTACGTTTTTGATGGTCTTGCCGCCCACCAGAAAAACTGGGATGCCACGGCCGCGAAGAAGGCATTGGTCGATTCGGGACTTGACGCTCAAGTGAACAAACTGCTTGAGTTTCTCGCGGTCGAATCGGGTCAACCGGCGGCCCAATTGAGTCACAAGCTCCTGCATCAACTCATTAGCCAGGGAGCGTCAATCTCTGTCACAGTCTCTGAATCAAATACGCAGGAATCAGATCGAGCGGAACCGAGCGGTCATCCCGCATTTCAAGTGACCCTGGTCCTGCACGGTTCGGCGAGTTTCGCAAAACCACTGAATGATTTACTGCTGGCTGGACCTTTGAAGGACTTGAATCCCAAGACCGAGACGGTTGCCGGGCGCAAGGTGACCCGCGTCGTAATCCCGGACAGCCCCGGAATTGAAGTCGGGTGGTGGACTGAGGGCGGGCACCTTGTGATCGCCGGTGGCATGCAAGGAATTGAAGCGGCCCTGGCGGTGGCTCAAGGCCAGACTGCCAATCTCACGACGAATACTTTTGTTCAGAAGCTTCGGGCCAGCCAGGCTTTCGACGTCGCCGCTGTTGGATTGCTCGACGTCAAGTCGCTGCTTGACCTGGCGCGAAACATTCCCATCCCGGCGACCTCACCGAAAAACGCACCGCAAACGGTGGGTGAGATTTTCAAGATTGTCGGTATCGATGGGCTCGGAATGTTCACGGGACGCTGGGGGTTCAGAGACTCGGCCTTGTGGTCGGAAACGACAGTCGAGGCGAAGGCGCCGTTGACGGGAATCATGGCGTCTTTCGATCAATCCCCAATCACTATCGCAGAGCTGCCGGCAATTCCGGCGACTTGCGAGCATTTCACACTGCTGCGACTAGATGGGGCCAAGATCTACGGAGCGTTGTTGAAATCGGCAAAACAAGGTTTCGAAAAATTTGCCACGCCAGACATGCTGCCGTTTGAACAATGGATCTCGCACGGAAACGCAGTGGCTGGCTTCGATCTCAAAGCCGACTTATTCGATACACTGGGCGATACAGTCGCGTTTTACACCGAAAGCGGGATCTTGGTGCCGTCCGCCACTTTGCTTGTCAAATTGAATGACGCGGCTAAGTTCAAACAATCCCTGAGGCTACTGCAAGACAAGCTCAAGCTTGCGGTAAATCAATTTCAGGACCAGGTCGAGTTCCGCACCAAGGAGTCGGCTGGGGGCCGCACGATCCAGATTGCCCAGACGAAAGGTCAGGCATTTGTCAGCCCCTCCTGGGTCATCGATGGAGACTGGCTGGTGCTCGGCACGACACCGCAAGCGGTGGAAGGATATCTGAAGCGAGTCGACGGCAAGCTGCCGCGCTGGAAGCCCACGGCTGATTTGATCACGGCTCAGAAGATGTTGCCCGAGAAGTTCGTTTCATTGTCCTATTCCGATCCCCGCGGCGGTATTCGCAGCGCGCTCAGCTTCGCGCCATCGGCAATCGCCTTCGCGGAAGCGGGTCTTGTTGAATGGCGGAAAGAACGGCTGCGTGCTGGACCAGACGCAAATCTGACCGCCGAGTTTCCGATCACTCCCGAGGACGTGCCGCTGGCGGAAGAAGTCACCGACCCGCTGTTCCCCAATATCTCCGTCTGCACAGTCGACGAAAAAGGGATCTATTGGTCTACACGGAATTCGATACCGGGTCTTCCGATTCCGGGAATTCCTGGCGGAAGCGGTGGTGTCGAAAGCATCGCCGCAGTGGGAGTTCTTGCGGCACTTCTAGTTCCAGCCGTGTACAAAGTACGTGAGGCTGCACAACGCGTGGAATCCATGAACAACTTGCGACGAATCGGTCTCGCACTTCTCAACTACGGAGCCGCACAGCGGCATTTTCCCGCTGGGACCCGTCCCGATGATAAAATTAAGAATCCCGAAGATCGGTTGAGCTGGCTAGTCGACATCCTGCCGGAATTGGAACAGCAGGAATTGCAACAGACCATCAATGAGATTGGTACTCACCTTGATGCGACCAATGGCACGAATCTGCTGTATCAGTTGGATGGCGAACCGAAACATCCCGACACCATCAAACGCATGATTGAGACCATCCGTCTCCGGATCGATCCGAACGGCGATTGGAAAATCCAAATTCGTCCTGCCGATAAGAACCAGATTGAACTGATCATTCCCAGGGCGACCCCGGACGAGGTCGAACAGATCAAGTCTGCCGTCTCGGCATCGGGACGGCTGGAGTTTTGCGTCCTGGCCGACAAACGAAATCCCGAGCATCGGGCTTTAATCGAACGAGCAAAAGACGTTCAGCGAGATCTCGTGGAAAACAAGGTCGTCCTCGCGGGTTGGCGTGAAGTGGCACCTCTCACCAAAAAAGTAAATGGTAAGCGAACTGAAGTGCCCAACACGGACATCGAATCTGACAGCAATCTGCAGTTCCGACAAATCAAGGGGCGCCCGGATGGTTTTCAGGAAGTCTTGTGTGTGTTTGAACCCAAAGAGGACCGGCGAGTCACGGGCAAGTATCTGACCCGGTGTACCGCAGAGCGGGATCAAGCTGG
>JAQGHT010000175.1 GCA_028291565.1 Planctomycetaceae bacterium
ACGCCCCATAGTAAGCCGTTGTAACTATGGTATTTGAATTGCAGCTGATCGACCAAGAGGAAGATCAGCCCAGTCAATATTTTGACCAGTGCACGAGCGAACGACTTGCGTTCTGCGAAAAAAGGTACGCCACGGAAGTTCGGTGTGAAGCGGTTTCCCACAACGACGTGACAAGCGCATCGGAGTATTTGCCGAATAGAGCGATCGTAACGCCGGAGTCCTAACGGGATATTTCACTTCTGCCGGCAAGCCCGTAATGAGATCTCAAAACCAGCTTTTCTGGCTTGTGTTGGAACAGGAATCGTCCGGGTTAACTCTGCTTCCGCGGTCGATACATATGCGTGGCCTGATCGATCAGAGCTTCCGCGCCTTCCATCAAGGTTTCCGACAGCGTTGGGTGAGCATGAATGCTGTCTGCAAGATCGCGTGCGACTGCCGCCGTTTCCACGGCGAGTACCCCTTCCGCAATCAATTCGCCGGCCCCTGCTCCGACGATTCCGACTCCCAAAACTCGTTCGGTTTTCTTATCGAAGATGATCTTCGTCAAGCCTTCGGTGCGAGCCAAAGCCTGGGCTCGGCCCGATGCCGCCCAAGGGAAACGGGTCACCGAGACTTCGAGGTTTTCGGCCTGGGCCTGAGCTTCGGTGATACCGCACCAGGCCAGTTCCGGATCGGTGAAGACGACTGCAGGGATGGCAATATTGTCGAATGCGGCCGGTAAACCCAGCAAC
This sequence comes from Planctomycetaceae bacterium, assembly GCA_028291565.1. Taxonomy (GTDB): domain Bacteria; phylum Planctomycetota; class Planctomycetia; order Planctomycetales; family Planctomycetaceae; genus JAKFVC01. The sequence continues at coordinate 732 of JAQGHT010000175.1, forward strand.
GATTCGACGGCGACATTGGCTTCTCGTGTGGCCTTGTGAGCCAATCCGGGTTCACCGGCGACATCGCCGATCGCCGAGATCCGCGGATCCTTGGTGCGCTGTTGCTTATCGATCTTAATAAAGCCCTTGTTGTCGACTTCGACCTGAGTGTTCTCCAGACCCAGTTCCCGGCTGTTTGGCCGGCGTCCGACAGAGACCAGGACCCTGTCGAATGTCAGCTCGGGAGCGATCCCTTCGCCGGCCAATTTGACAACGATTCCCTCGGGTGTAGCTTTCATCCCCTCAACTTTGGTGTTCAGATGGATGCCGCCCGTGAACAACGCTTCTAACTTCTTTTGCAATGGCCGAACAAGATCGCGATCCGCAGCCAGCAAAATGCCTGACAGCAACTCGACCACCGTCACTTCTGAACCGAGCGCGGCATAAACCGAACCCATTTCCAGACCGATATAGCCCCCACCAATGACCAGCAATTTCTTCGGAATGTCGACCAGTTCGAGAGCGCCCGTCGAATCCATCACGCGCGGGTCACCCAGCTGAAACGGTGGCGGCATCACGGGTGACGAGCCTGTGGCGACAATCGCGTGATCAAAACTCAAAGTCTCTGACGGTGGCGCCGGGCAGCCTGGCACAGCGGTGAGCTTGACGGTTGTGGAATCGACAAAAGTGGCACGGGCCGCGATGACGTTGACTTTCCGCGCCTTACTGAGCTGAGTCACGCCGTCTGAGAGCTTATCAATCACACTGTTTTTGAAGTTACGAACTTGATCGAGATCAATTTGCGGTTCGCCGAATGTGATACCATGATGCTTGGCTTCGCGTGCCTCGGTGATCAACTTGCCAAGATGCAACAATGCTTTGGAAGGGATACAACCGCGTTGCAGGCAGACTCCACCCAGGCGCGCTTCGGCATTGATAATGGTGACTTTGAAGCCATGATCGGCAGCATGAAACGCAGCCGGGTAACCGCCCGGGCCGCCACCAATAATCACCAGATGCTTACCTTCGCCAGATACTGCGTCCATACTGAATGCCTTGAATAATTCTTTTTAGCCACGGATGAAACACGGATTAGGAATTGATACTTTTCAATGCCTTGCACATTCACGGCATCCGGTCGCTAAACTGTTGATTTTTTCACTTGTTGTGGCAGGAAATGAAGGACCTAATAAGCAAATCGTTTGAAGTCCACTTTCAAGCGTCCGAAATTGATGAGCAGTCCAACTTTGATTCCGGTTGCTTTCAGCTCATTGAGTAGCTGCGCCTCATCCAATGGTTGATATTCCTTCGCAATCTTAAGCTCAACGATCACGCATTCTTCAACCAATAGATCAGCCTCGTAAGTTCCTACCTGAGCACCCTTGAAAAACACGGTAATCGGATGTTCGTCTTCTGCTTTTAATCCTCGTAATCCCAGCTCGACAATCATTGCTTCTTGATAGACTTTCTCCAGGAAGCCATATCCCAGAATCTTGTAAACCTCAAATGCAGCGCCAATAATCTGATCGGTGACATCGCGAAACATCAACTCGGTCATTTTGACGCCCCATACTTTCGGATAAACTTTCAGTTGAGCACGGAGAATTCTCCAAGCGTCGAGCAGCCCGCTGATAATTATTCTAAAACGCCTTTATCCGTGTTTCATCCGTGCTCATCCGTGGCTAAAGAACTCTTGATTCTTATCAGCTTTCAATCAGCAACTGGCTTGGATCGGCGAGCAGGCCCGAGACCTTCGTAATGAAGCGGGCGGCGTCGGCACCGTTGATGACCCTGTGATCGTAAGAGAGTGATAGCGGCAGCATCAGTCGGACCTTGGGTTCCCCGTCCATCACGACGAGTTGCTGCTTGGCCCGGGACATGCCGAGGATTGCGACTTCTGGCCAGTTCACGATCGGTGAGAACGAAGTACCACCGATGCCGCCGAGGTTCGTAATCGTAAAGGTTCCACCCTGGAAGTCGCTGGGACTCAGTTTCCGCTCGCGAGCCTTACTGGCGAGGGAATCAAGTTCCGCCGCAATTTCCAGAATGCTTTTGTGATTCACATCGCGAATGACGGGAACCACCAGGCCGAATTCCGTGTCGACCGCGACTCCGACGTGGTAGTACTGCTTGAGAATGATCTCTTCGCTGACCGTGTCGATGCTGGAATTGAAATTGGGGTACTGCTTCAAAGCCGCAACGACCGCCTTGATGGCCAGTACGGTCATCGTGATTTTCGCGCCAGTCTTTTGATTTGTCGTGTGCCGCTTTCGCCCTGCTTCGAGTTCGGTGACGTCGGCGAGATCGTGCTGCGTGACATGCGGAATCGTCTGCCAGGCATAGCTCAAATTGGCGGCGGTTGTTTTGGCGATACGATTCATCGCCTTGCGCTCGATCGTGCCGAACTGTTTGAAGTCCGGCAAAGTCGGCGTAGCAACTTTGGATGTTGGTGCGACAGTTTGATTGGGAGCCGTTTTGCTCCCTTCCATAATCTGACGCACGTAGGCTTGGACATCATCCATGACGATGCGTCCGCCAGGCCCGCTGCCTGCGATTTGATACAGATCAACGCCCAATTGCCGAGCCAACCGTCGAGTGGCTGGACCGGCCGGCGCAGGAGCTCGCTTTTCGTTGGCCGGAACCAATGCCGCCGGAGTCGCCACAGGCGCTACGGCGACTGCCGCGGGTGAAGTCGGCTCGACGGCGGTTCTGGCGGCCGGAGCTGGCTTTGCCGGAGCGGCAGGGACACTGCTCGCCTTATCCGCTTCTGGAGCTGGCGCGGCCGCTTCGACGGGGGCACTCGCTGCTGTGGTGAGCGTCAGCAGCGGAGATCCTGGCTTGACCATCGCTCCAGGTGCCACGTGAACCTGTGTGATCTTACCGGCAATCGAACATGGCAATTCGACGACTGCCTTGTCGGTTTCCAATTCCATCACGTTTTGATTCGCTGTGATAGTATCTCCGACCTTGACCGAGATACTGGAAACGTCAGCGCTCTTGATGCCTTCGCCGAGATTCGGACAGTTGAAGACTTGTGTTCCGCCAGCAGACGAAGCCGCGGGTTTCGAAGCCTGCGCAGTAGCATTAGGTGCAGGCGCAGGCGCCGGTGCGGGCTTGGCCGGTGAAGTGGCTGCAGCAGCGGGCTTTGCGGCGGCAGCGGGCGCAGGAGCAGGAGTCTGCTTCGCCGGAGCAGCAGTCGCGGCTCCGTTCCCTTCCAACGTGAACAGCAGCGTCCCTGGAGTCACGGTTTGGCCCTGCTTGACGTGAATCTGCAGCAGTTTGCCACCCGTTGCACAGGGGAGTTCGACAACGGCTTTGTCCGTCTCCAGCTCCAGCACATTCTGATTTGGCTCGATGACGTCTCCTTCCTTGACGGAGATTCCCGCGACGTCAGCACTCTTGATACCTTCACCCAGGTTCGGAAGTTTGAATTCGATTGGCATTGTTAATGACGTTTCGTTCTCAATGTCTATTCTGTGTCATTCCAGGATTCGAATCAGTCTCGAACTGCGAGTCGAAAACCTGGAAGTATCAAGATTTCTTCAAATGACGCGCTGCTAAGTCCTTCGACGACCGGCTGCCACGAATCGCCTCTTGCCTGAGCTTTCCTTTGATGGGATACAATCTCGGTATTCCCAGGAAATCCGGCCTGTCCGACCAACGTTGCTGAGTGACGAACAGGCCAGAAGCTTTTCCTAGGCGTTGAGCGGATTCAGTTTTTCAGGATTGATCTTCAAATCGATCGTAGCCTGTTTGACTGTGGCCGCATCAATCTTACCATCACGCAGGAGGCCGACTAGTGTCGCGTAAACTACGTGTTCGGTGTCGATTTCGAAGTGGCGACGCAACGATTCGCGGCTGTCGCTCCGGCCGAAACCGTCCGTTCCCAGGATGATATATTGTCCTGGAACCCACTTTGCGATCTGCTCAGGAACCAATCGCATGTAATCGCTGGACGCGATGAACGGTCCAGCTTCTTTTGACAGCTCGTCCTTTACGAAACAGCTCTTTGCGGGCTGGTCAGGATGTAAGAGATTCCAGCGTTCAGCTTCCAAGCCTTCTCGGCGGAGTTCCTTGTAGCTGGTGATGCTCCAGACGTCAGTCGAAACACCGTATTTCTCGGCGAGGACTTCCTGGGCCTTTACAACATGACGCAAGATCGGGCCGCTGCCGAACAATTGCGGACGGGCCGCCACTTTCGAGTCAGCCACATCGCTGCTGGAGAAGCGGTACATTCCTTTCCGGATGCCTTCAATGACTCCCGGACGGTTCGGCATTTCAGCCATGTCGTAGTTATCATTGTACACTGTAATGTAATAGAAGATCTGCTCATCTTCCTGGTACATTCGCCGAATTCCATCCTGCATGATCACAGCCAACTCGAAGGCGTATGCGGGATCATAGGCAACGATGTTGGGGACCGTTGCCGCTGCTAAATGGCTGTGGCCGTCTTCGTGTTGCAGACCTTCACCGTTAAGTGTTGTACGGCCGGCAGTTCCGCCAACCAAGAAGCCCTTACATCGCGAATCTGCTGCCAGCCAAATCTGGTCCCCAACACGTTGGAAACCGAACATCGAGTAGTAGACATAAATTGGGATCATTGGCACGCCGTGATTGGCGTGAGCAGTTCCGGCGGCAACAAACGACGCCATTGAACCAGCTTCGTTAATTCCTTCTTCGAGCACTTGGCCATCGCGAGCTTCGCGATAGTACATGATCGTTCCTTCGCCCTTATCAACAGGTTCGTACAACTGACCAAACTGGGCGTAGATTCCGAACGAACTGAAGAGTCCCTCGAAACCAAATGTCCGAGCCTCGTCCGGGATAATTGGCACGACAAATTTGCCAATCTGTTTGTCGCGCAGCAAGGCCGTCATGACGAAAAGCAAGGCTTTGGTCGTAGATCCTGAAGTGACTTTTTTCGCGGCGTCCACGAGAGTTTCAACGGACGGTGCCGGCAGTTTGGGATACTCAGTTCGTCGAGAAGGCAAATAACCGCCCAAAGCCTTGCGGTGTTCGTGCAGATACTTGTCCTCCGCACTGCCTTCGGGAAATTTATAAAATGGCGCTTCCACCACATCTTCATCCGAAATCGGAATCCCGAAGCGAGATCGGAATTCCCGAAACTCCTCGAGATTTCGCTCCTTTTGATTGTGAGCCGTGTTTCTGCCCTCACCACTCTCGCCGAGACCATACCCCTTAATAGTCTTCGCTAGAATCACGGTTGGGGCGCCCTTAAACTCCACTGCCGCCTTAAAGGCGGTATAAACTTTCTCGGGATCATGGCCGCCTCGTCGTAATGATTTGATTTGGTCGTCTGAGAGATGCTCGACCAAATCCTGCAATTCGGGATCGACGCCAAAGAAGTTTTCGCGAATGTAAGCCCCGTCAGTCGTCACATACTTCTGGTACGTACCGTCAATGACTTCGCCCATCCGGCGAACCAAGGCGCCGTTCTTATCTTTGGCGAGGAGCGGGTCCCAGTCGCTACCCCAAACGACCTTGATCACGTTCCAGCCGGCCCCGCGGAACGCGGCCTCCAATTCCTGGATAATCTTGCCGTTACCACGCACCGGACCGTCGAGTCGTTGCAGGTTGCAATTGATTACGAAGATCAAGTTGTCGAGCTTTTCTCGCGAACCGAGCGTGATGGCGCCCAAGGATTCGGGCTCATCGCATTCTCCGTCGCCCAAAAAGGCCCAAACCTTGGATTTCGACGTGTCTTTAATGCCCCGATTGTGCATATATCGCAGGAAACGGGCATGATAAATCGCGCTGATTGGACCGAGTCCCATTGAGACCGTCGGGAATTGCCAGAAATCAGGCATCAACCAAGGGTGCGGATAGCTGCACAACCCGCCGCCTTCATTCAATTCCTGCCGGAAGTTATTGAGCTTCGTTTCGCTGAGACGACCTTCCAGAAAGGCCCGGGAATACATTCCTGGCGAGGCATGACCTTGGAAATAAACGAAGTCACCCGAATGGTCTTCGGTCGGAGCATGAAAGAAGTGATTGAAACCGACTTCATACAGCGTTGCAGATGAGGCAAAGGTTGAAATGTGCCCGCCAACCTGCCCGTAAGTCATCTTATTATTGATGCGGGCGACCATCGCCATGGCGTTCCAGCGAACTGCGCTGCGAATTCGCCATTCGAGTTCATGGTTGCCGGGATAACGCGGCTGTTGATCTGGCGGGATGGTGTTGATGTAGGGGGTATTTGCAGTGAAGGGCATCGTCACCCCTTCACGATAGGCCTTTTCCTGTAAGGCGATGAGCAACTGCTGTACTCGGGCTGGTCCTAGCCGCAGCAATACGTCGTCCAGCGAATCGAGCCATTCCTGAGTCTCGCCCGGATCGACATCCACTTCGCTACTGACAGCGTGTTCTCGTTGCATGTGTGAATGACACTCCCGAATTATTGTGGACACGATCCTCGTTTTTCACGGCTGACGCAGCCGTGGCATGGCGAATGGGATCGTGCGAACAGATTTTTCTGAATTCTTGCCGCCTTCAGCCTGCTCGTCCAGAATTTGGACGACAATGCAAACTGCACCTCAATTCGAAGGCAACTATCGTTTCCCGCCCTCAGGGCGTACCCCGACCGGACTGTCTGCGACAGCAATTGTCCCGCGAGCGCGCACGGCAACTTCCTCCGACCAATTTCGTGGATACCTGAAGTGTATTCGTTCGCCCAATTCGTGGAAAGGGAGACAGGCGACGCACCTGTCTCTGCTTATGAATCTGTCGAAAACGACAGTTTCAAAAATGGAATCGCGAATCGTTTGTCTTGTTTTGAATTCGTCACTTCAGCGGACTGACAAATCAATTCACGCGGAACCGACCGGCTTCAACCAGATTCTGCGGAAAGTAGGTCTTGATCCGAGGTATTACGTCGATTTCATTTTTCTTTTCAGAACCTCGCCTTGCGGACCTGCAATGCGCGTCGACAGTATAGTGTGTGCCCCAGAGTGTGATTCGGGTTCTGCCGACTAATGTGACCCTCGTGAAACGCTAGAAACCTTATTTTGAATACAGAATCTTCGCCAACGAGTGGACCAACACCGCAATTCGAACTGCTGGCTTCACGGAATTTTTCAGCGTGGCTGGCCGAACAGCGGCTGAGCCTGGCATTTACAACCTATCAAGCCGGCAAATTATTCCTGATTGGCTTGCAGCCTGATGGGAGATTGTCCGTATTCGAGCGGACCTTCAATCGGTGCCTCGGGCTGTGGGGCGACGGCCAGTCGTTATGGATGACGTCATTATACCAATTGTGGCGCTTTGAAAACGCCCTCGAGGCAAATCAGGTGGCCAATGGATTTGATCGGGTCTATGTGCCGCAAGTCGGCTATGTGACAGGAGATCTGGACATTCACGATGTGTCGGTTGATGCGGACGGAAAGGTCGTGTTCGTGAACACGCTCTTTGGCTGTCTGGCCACCACCAGCGAGAGACACAGCTTCATACCGCTCTGGCAACCGCCGTTTCTCACAAAACTGGCCGCCGAAGATCGCTGCCATCTCAATGGGCTGGCGATGGAGAATGGCCGACCGGCATTTGTCACGTGCGTCAGTCAAAGTGACGTCGCGGACGGTTGGCGGAATCGACGTCGCGACGGAGGTTGCGTGATTGATGTTCGGACCAACGAAATCGTTGCCACCGGCCTGTCGATGCCGCACTCGCCCCGAGTTTACCGCGATCAATTGTGGGTGCTCAATTCCGGGACGGGACATTTCGGACGTATTGACCGTTACACGGGTAAATTCGAAGCCCTGGCCTTTTGCCCCGGCTATTTGCGGGGCCTGAGTTTCGTCGGAGATTATGCGGTCGTCGGGCTGTCTCAGTGCCGCGAAAATCGGACGTTTCAGGGACTCGCGCTGGACGAAAATCTGAAGTCGCATGATGCCGAAGCTCACTGCGGCTTATGCGTGATTGACTTGCGGAGCGGTGATCTCGTGCACTGGTTGTGGCTGGAAGGTGTGGTGCGGGAACTCTATGACGTCGTGTTGTTGCCTGGCGTCCGGCGTCCGTCGGCGTTGGGTTTTAAGACCGATGAGATTCGCAGGACGATCACGATCGGCTCGAAATAGTTGCGCCTACCTCGAGCTATAGCGATTTAACCTTGAGTCTGCTTGTGCCACTGCTTCGGGGTTGTATTCAATCCCCAAGCAGTGCTCGTGCGAGCGTGAATTTGCACTGCATCTCGCAGAGCACAGCGGAAAGCAGCGGCACGAAGTAGATGTGAAACCGGAAGAAGCAAGGTTAAACCGCTGTAGTGTTCCTCCGCCTTGTTAAGAACGTATCAGGCGACTCAATTCTTTGCCGACCCATCGCCTGCTGGCAAATGCCTTGGGTATTTCAAGCTGGTGAAAATTCAACGGACATTTCCGTCTGCGTTGTGTTTGCTGACCGGAAAGGTCGCCGCAGTCGATAAAAGACGAGCTACGCTTTTTATAGGAGCATGGCGAGATTCCAAACTCCACCGTTGTCCCTTGATCCGCCTCTCGCTGAGTCCTTGACCTTAGCGAACAGAAGGCCCGCGTAACATGTTACTGCGATCTTGGTTTGAGAAGTGGCGTTTCCGATTTTTGAATGCACTCGGCAACTCCCAACGCGACTCGGATTCGCGCACGGCGGCAATACCACGTAAACGCATCGGAATGGCAAATCCGCCGCTCGAAGTGCTCGAAACACGTTGCCTGCTTACAACTTCCAGCATCAGCATGGCGAATCTTGGCACTGCCGGAGTCAAGCTTTATGGAGTGGACGCGGGCGATGAGAGCGGTTCGGCGGTCCACGACATCGGGGACCTGAACGGCGATGGCTACGATGATTTTATCATCGGGGCATTTGATTCGTCTGGTGCGGGGAATCTCAAAACAACCGCCGGTGAAAGCTACGTGGTCTTTGGAAAGCCAGACTGGTCGGGCACGTCCAATTTGACGCTTGATCCGGCTACGCTCAATGGCACCACCGGCTTCACATTGTTTGGTGTTGACGCCAATGACTTGAGCGGACATGCCGTCGGACGGGCCGGGGATGTGAATGGAGACGGTTTTGACGACCTGATTATCGGAGCCGATAGTGGCGACGGGCTGGGAAACGTCAAGGTCGATGCGGGTGAGACTTACGTCGTATTTGGGAAGGCCGACTGGTCGACAACTCCGACAGTGAATCTGGCAAATCTCAATGGAACTAATGGCTTCACTCTATTTGGAGCCGACGCTGGCGATCATAGCGGTCTCGCGGTGAGCGGCGCGGGAGACGTCAATGGAGACGGTTATGACGACGTCCTCATCGGAGCCCCCCAGGCCGCATCGGCGGGAAATTTGAAGGTCAACGCCGGCGAAAGTTATCTCGTTTTTGGCAAGCCGGACTGGTCTGCGACCCCTTCGCTCGTACTCAATACATCGACACTCAACGGGACGGTTGGCGTGACGCTGTTCGGCGTTGATCCCGGTGACCGCAGCGGTACTGCCGTGAGTGGAGCTGGTGACGTGAATGGTGACGGCTTCGCGGATCTGGTGGTCGGTGCCTACGATGCCTACGGAGCCGTCAACGGAAAAGCCTATTCGGGAGAAAGCTATGTGGTCTTCGGGAAGGCCAATTGGTCTTCGACTTCCCAACTGACGTTGAATACTGCAACTCTCAATGGAATCACTGGAGTCACTTTATTTGGCGGCGACATGAATGACCAGAGTGGACGCTCTGTCAGTAGCGCCGGTGATGTGAACGGAGATGGTTTCGACGACATACTCATTGGTGCTCCTCAAGCGGGAGCAGCGGGAAACCTCAAGCAGAACGCTGGGGAAACGGATGTCATATTTGGCAAGGCCAACTGGTCTTCCACCAAAACCCTCAATTTGAACACGTCGACACTCAACGGCTCCAACGGTTTCACAGTGTTCGGCGCGGATAATTTCGACAGAAATGGCTCAGCCGTCAGTTCGGCGGGAGACGTGAACGGGGATGGATTTGACGATCTGTTGATTGCCGCTTATGCGGGTGATGGAGCCGGGAATCTGACTCCAAATGCTGGCGAAAGCTACATTATCTACGGAAAATCGAGTTGGAAATCGACACCAACCGTGGACTCGGGCAAACTCAATGGGACCAATGGCTTCACACTCTTTGGCATCGATCTCAATGACGGCAGCGATGGCACCGGGGTCGTTTCAGGAAATGTCAGTAATGCGGGAGATGTGAACGGGGATGGATTCGATGATTTTCTGTTCAGCGCGCGGTTCGGCAGCGGAATCGGTAATAACAAGGTGACTTCGGGTGAAACGTATCTGATTTTTGGGAAAAATTTCACCAATAGCGCAACGAAATCAGGAACTGTTGCGGACGATACGCTGACGGGCACATCGGGCGTCGACAAATTCGTTGGCGGACAGGGCAATGATACTTTGATCGGTAACGGCGGCGCTGACGTTCTGTACGGCGGAGCTGGTGATGACGTCCTGGCGGTTTCAAGTTTGAATTTTGCCCGAATTGACGGAGGGACTGGTTCAGATACCTTGCGATTGGACGGCAGCGGTTTGAATTTGGATCTGACTTCGACGCAGGATGCCAGGCTGACGAGTATCGAGACCATCGATATTCGCGGAAGTGGTGCGAATTCTCTGACGCTTAATGTGCAGGAAGTGCTCAATATCACCGCGAGTTCAAACACTCCCAACACACTGGCCATTTTACTCAACCACGATGATCTCGTGGCAAAAGGATCGGGGTGGACGCAGGGGGTGGACGTCGTCCAAAACGGCATCACATTCGAATCGTTCACACAAGGGGCGGCGACGCTCCTATTGGAAAAACTGAGTGCGATCAATCCGGGCGTGACTCTCAGTATTGACCAGACGACGATTGCCGAAGCCGCGGGGGTAGCCACGGTGACCGCGACCCTGTCTGAAGTTTCAGACGTGAATGTGGTTGTGGCGTTGGGCTTCAGTGGCACGGCCAGTTTCCCAGACGATTATTCCCGCAGCGCGGGGCAGATTGTGATTCCGGCCGGAAGTTTGACCGGTTCGATGACATTGACAGCCGTCCAAGATAACAAGTTTGAAGGCAACGAAACAATCGCGGTCACCATTCAAGGGGTGACGAATGGTACCCCCAATGGGATCCAACTGGTCACGACACAAATCATTGATGATGACCATGCGCCGGTCTTCACTTCAACATCGACCCCCAGTATTCCCGAGTATACGACTGCCGTATTGACGGTCACCGCAACTGACGAGGATGTACCGGCTCAACCAATCACGTACTCTATTACAGGGGGAGCGGATCAGGCCTTGTTCGCCATCACATCGGCTGGAATTCTGAGTTTCAGGTCGGCTCGTGATTTCGAGAATCCGGCAGACGCCAATCTGGATAATCAGTACGAAGTCCAGGTGACAGCGAACGACGGCAACGGTGGATTGACCGTACAGGCTCTTACGGTCACTGTCACCGACGTGGATGAGACAGGGATGGCCCAGTTGACATTAGGCAGCGGGACTGTGACTTGGGTAAAAAACCAGCCCCCAGTGGTGGTTCTGCCAGAGATCAGTGTTGGCCCCGCTGACTTGGGTGGTGGCACACTGCTGATCACCGTGAATGCTATTGGGACGAAAACAAAAGTCACCGATCAATTTAAATTCCCCACCATCAGCGGGATCGGGACAAGTTCCGGGGTTCACTATGCGAACGGTGTCTTGAGTTTGTCGATTCAACTCGTTCAGAACGTCTCCATTTCTGCAATCCAGTCGTTCTTGCGCGGAATCACTTTCTCCACGAAGGGTGCGGGATTGAATAGCCCGACACGCGTTTTTGACGTCACGCTCACCGACAGCAATGCCCATTCGAGTTTTGTCTTGCAGCGTATCAACGTCCTGAAGAAAGCCTGAGTAGGTGTACATAAGAAACGCAGTCTTAAATTGGGCTTTCCTTCCCATCAAGGTTGACTCACGTCAGACGGAATGAGTCCCCAAGATCCGCTCAACCCTTATAAAGGGCCCAGTCTGTTCTGTATTCCCACCCGGGATTCGCGCAATACTTGCGGTCAGTATCATTGGTCATGTTGCTTGTGCAGGTATTGGATTTGGCCATTTGCCACGTCTCATTTGGGCCAAAGGGCATTTCACAGATGACCAATGACAGACGACTCATGACCATTTCTGAGTCGATATCTTGCGACGGTGGTCGAGACTCAAGTCCTGAGATATCCATTCACGGCATCAAAATGCGATCGTTCGGCCCCGGAATCATCGAACTCGCACGGATGCGGCTGAAATTCAATTGTTTCTGGTTCCTGTCGCTGTCAGAATGGCTTGCACCTGTTCGCGTCCTAAATCGAGAACAACGCATCTGGCGAACTGCCATTTGACACACGAAACGCGAACCCAATTGAAAACCAGCGGAGCGACAGCATCGTGTCAGCGCATTTTCGTGGATTCCTGAGCCGCTTTTGTCGTCGCGCAGTTTCTACACGCATATCACCCATTGCCAGTTCGGTCGCGCTGGAGGTCCTGGAAACTCGCGCGCTGCCGTCGGCATCGGTGCTCGTGTTGCCTCAGGCAGGTCTGTTTACGACCGAAGCCGGTGGAACGGCTCATTTTTCCGTTGTACTCACTGAGGCGCCAACTCTGGGCAAAAAGACTTCGACTGTCCAGGTGCCAATTCAAAGCAGCAACACACATGAAGGAACGGTCAATTTCAATAGCTTGATCTTCACTTCGCAAAACTGGAAAGTTCCACAAGAGGTCACAGTGACGGGTGTGGACGATCATGTGGTCGACGGCAATCAGAAGTATCAAATCGAATTGGGAAAACTGGTCACCCAGGCTAAAAATTATAAACGAATCAATCCCGCCGATCTGTCGCTGATTAACAAAGACAATGACGGAACGCCGGCGGCCATTGTGATCAATCCCGGTGCTCTGATTGTGAATGATGCAGCGTCCAGGAACATTTCATTGCGTCTGGCAGCCCAACCGGCCGCAAATGTGGACGTAGAGTTTCAGGTGATTCAAGGCGCGGATCAGGCGCGGCTTTCGACGAGCAAGCTGACATTCACTCCGGCCAATTGGAATCTGGCGCAGACACTGACGGTCGGGGCGTTTAATGATGAGATCCACGATGGCGATCAGCCGTTCATGTTCACGATCGATGCAATGAGTAAGGATACGGAATACGATCAACTGCCGATTGAGACATTCACCGCCACGATTCACGATATTGACCCCTTGACAGCCAGTCTTAATGGTACTTTTCAAGGGAGTTTCAGTGGCGATCATTATGTCGGCGGCAGCTTCACACCAATATCGGGTGAAGTGGCCTTCAGCGTGTCGGGCACCTCGGTAACGGTTACTTCTCCCAGTGCAGGTCAGGGAACGGTCACTGGCGACAAGATTACGTTCAGCGACGCAAGTGGTGCGATCTATACCGGAGCCTTCACGGAACGACCCGACGGCTCAGTCACGGCCTCGGGAACGTGGCAAATTCTTCAGAATGGGGCTCCGGCGGGCAGTGGTACATGGACGACCACGGACGGACAGCATGTCACAGCTGGTCTTCACATCAGCCCGACCGGGGCTATTGGACTGAATGAAGGAAGTCAGCAGGACATCTCAATTTCATTGCTCAGCCAACCTACGGCCAATGTCCAGGTCACGCTGGACGTCATTGCCGGAGCAGATCAGGCAAGTCTTTCCACCACTACACTTACTTTTACTTCTGATAATTGGTTTACACCACAGACGGTGACGATTACAGGCATCGCCAATGACGGCGCAGATGGTGATCAGATTTTCCAATTTACGACGACTGCGAGCAGTTCTGACACAAATTATTCGAATGTAAGTCCGCAGACAATTACCGCCACCATTCACGACACGCAAACTTCGGCAGCCACGTTGGACGGGAATTATACCGGGCCATTTACCGGATTGGCGACTCCTGGCGGTCAACTCGACGGCCAAATTGCATTCTCAGTTGCCGGTGACGTTGTCAATGTGACGCAGCCCACAACCGCGACCGGTACTATCACTGGAAACAGCGTGAATTTTTCACCCACGTCGGGGCAGCTCAAAGGCGCTGTATTTACTGGTACATTTGTTCAAAATACAGACGGGACCGTGACAGCCTCTGGAAACTGGAGTTTGACCTCCGCTTTAACGCATGCTTCGGGGACGTGGAACGCGACGCGTCCGGCGGTGCTTGGATAAAGAAATTCGCCCGCTTGGCAAGCCCGCGGGCGAATTCGCATGCGCGTGAATCACAGAATTGGGGCCGTCGACGAATCCCACATTACGGATTTGCCGGGGGTGGATTCTTGCCGGTGGTCTTCACTTCTTTCTCGACAGTGGTCGTCGTGTAACCACCCGGAGTCGTTGTCTTGTTTTCTTGTTTAACGGATGCTGTGTCACTGCACCCGGGAAGGCTCATCAAGCTGAGTGAGGCGAGTAACAAGGCGGCGGTTAAGCGTTTCATCTTCAATTCTCTCTAAATAACGATGGGTGGTAAGACCTCACGGAACGTTCCGATAAGAAGTCTGGCCTCAGGTTGTCGTCGACTGCAACGCGAATCGAATACACGCGCTGTCAGTGACACTTCCTTCTAAGTCGTGGCACAGTCGCATCGCAAACGCTATACCACGTCGGTGCAGACAAACGCATTGAGAGGAATTCGGCTCAATGACGCGCAAATCCCGACATCCAGCGTCTTCCTTCGCAAGGACGCACCCCGCCCTGCAGGCAAAAGTCTGGTCGCTGATCGATCAGACTGGTGTGTCCAGACGCGGCGACAGCGATTTGACTCGAGAAGATCCAAGTGCAGGCAACCTCGTTGTGGCAGATCATCTGGTCGGGGCGGCCGTCGGCGGTGCCTCGCTTGACCCTTTCCCGCGCGCCGGCTCACCGGGCTGATAGCGATTACAGCCGCTATTCCCGGAAACTCGCAACTGGAATTTCTGCAAATCCTCGTCGATACACAATCCCAGCGTCAGATCTCGGCTCGTTGCACCGGGTTCAATTTGCCACCATTGACATTCCTTACAGAGGCCCCATTCTTTTTTGGCCATTGAAAAGGTCCTTTCGCTTTAATGAAGAATTAAGACTCTCGCAATAGCATGAGCGACAGTCATGAAAGATGGCATTCAATTCGAACGTCTCTTCAAAAACAGATTGCGGAAACAAACGCGATCCTCTTCGAGTAAATACAACGCAACCAATGTTCCCAAGCCTTCTATTTTCTGAATTGCAGAGACGGATCTGGACCGCCTGGACCACATCGTGGGCGATCGCCTTTCAAATGAACGGCAGTGTTTCGGTCAGCCTGGTCCAAGGCATCGTCTCGCGTCAGACGGTTGTCGCATGACTCGAATCATTCAGCGCACTTCCAACGTAAATTGGACGGTCATCTGGTGCTTCAGGATCCGTTAAGCAAACCGCACAATAGCCTGTTTGCCTGGTCTGCCATGAATCTTAAGTTCAAACACCAATTACCATTGGGCTTACGCCCAACCCTCGCCAGGGATGATGGGGTTTGAGTGCCAGACTGCCGATCATGTCGCGGCATGGCATTTGCCTAAGTTGTCGGACACATCGGTTTGGCGGCTCTGCCGTTTTGATTGACTGGACACTGAAGCCGCCAATTTACGCTGCGAAACGCGGAGACTTATTACTCTAATATCACCAGCGTTTCGAGTGTTGCGCCAGGCTTGTTGAGAGGAAAAATGACAATTCAAGTGGCTCAAGTTCCTCGGGAAGAATTGAATGCAAAGCAGACGGTCCAACGCCAATGGCCAATCGGTGTGGAGTT
>JAQGHT010000189.1 GCA_028291565.1 Planctomycetaceae bacterium
GGATTGCGGCTCCCTTTGTGCATCCGCACAGTTCGGCATTACTCGCGGGAACACCAACGGTCGTTTGCGGGACGGTCCAGACCTCCTCGCAGACGCTGATTGCCGCCGTGATCCGCCTCTCCAATCAGAAAGTTCTTTTAGAACGTGAGGCCAGTGAATATCGCCTTGGACTATCACCACATCTCGAACAAATCAGTTTTAACTTCGAAGAGCTAAGTTATTTACGGCGATTGGGCGAACAGATTGACCTGCGTGATGTCTCGGACCCACTGACCGATCTGGCCGAGCGGATCTTGGGAGAACTTCGTGACCTCGTGAAGGCCGATGGCTTAGGCTTTCTGGCCGCAGTCACCAGCGATCCGCTTTCCAACCCGAAAAAACTCAAGGTTGGTAATGTGATTGCCTGGACCGGTGATCGACTGCTGGATGATTCGCGGTGCGCTCAACTCGTTCAATTACTGAGGGGAATTTCGCGACACGAACTACCTGTGATCCAGAATCAGATGGGATCGCTGGAAGAATTCGCGTCATTCTCAAGCATTCATTCGTGTATTCAGGTTCCGGTCATCCATCGGGGAACGTGCTTTGGCTGGCTGATCGGATTGAACAGAATTCCCTGGCGACTGAGAAGCACCTATCCCTCAGACTGCGCGCCTGCCGGATTCTGCGATGACGAATTCGGAACCGGGGAAGCCAGTTTGATGAATTCGGCCGCGAGTACACTCGCCGCCCATTATCGCAACTCCGAACTGTTTCACGAGAAAGAACTGCTGCTGGTGGGGGTCGTACGGGCCTTGATCAACGCCATCGACGCCAAAGATTCATACACCTGCGGTCACAGCGACCGCGTCGCCGTCATTGGCAAATGCATTGGGGTCCAGATGGGACTCAGCTCGCGAGAATGCGAACGACTCTATATGGCGGGATTGCTGCACGATCTGGGGAAGATCGGAATTCCCGATCACGTGCTCTGTAAACCTGGAAAACTGACTGAAGAAGAATTCAAGATTGTCCAGCAACATCCGACGATTGGACATTCCATTCTGAATCACCTGCCCCAATTGCAGCACGTTCTGCCCGGCGTATTGCATCACCACGAATCAGTCAACGGTCGAGGTTACCCAGCAGGTTTGCGCGAGGAACAAATCCCCCTGTTCGCTCGCATTCTCGCCGTCGCCGATTCCTACGATGCCATGACAAGTGCTCGACCTTACCGGTCGGCCATGCCGACCGAAAAGGCGGAACAAATTCTCGCGGAAGGAGCCGGAACACAATGGGACAGCGAAGTTGTTCGAGCATTCTTCGACGCGTTGCCAGCGATCGAAGCCGCCTGCCAGGACTCGCAATCACATCTGCATCAGTTATTGAAGACGAAAGGTTCCGCCGGAACGGACTCATCAGAAACAGAGACTGACTCGATTGCTCGCGCGGTCACCGCAATTCACACCTCATAGAACGACGTCGCACGATGAACCGGATTCCGCACTCCAGGCGAATAGGCCACCGCAGCATGTACCGCGGTCCACTTGCCGCTGCGCTGACGAAAATCGTTGGGACCTGGCATGCGGACGCGTCATCCTGTGGGGACATCCGCTGCAATGCCACCGCAGGTCTAAATCAGTGTCCAAGTAGCCCGAACATCCCTTCGAGTTCAACGTCAGTTCTCGGTCGACGCCCTGGAATATCACTCAGCGAAACATTGATCGCGGTCGGTTTAATGGCCGTCCTTTCGGCAGTCGCGCTCCCAAGGTGGGCAACCGCCATGCAAACACAACGGTTGAGCCAGGCCACGAGCCGGATTGTCGCCGATTTGTCTCGAGCTCAAGATGCAGCCTACAATACCAGTTCCGCGAAGGTCGTGACATTCACAGTCGGATCCAGTCAATATACGATTAGTGGTATTGCAGCACTGGATCACCGCAGCGGTTCCTATGTCATCACTCTCAGTGACGACCCGTACCAATGCCGGCTGGTCTCAGTCTGGGGCCAAACGGGCACGCAGACAATCACGTTCGACGGATACGGTCTGCCTGACAAGGGGGGCAGCATTATCGTCGCGTCGGGGCCCCTGCAGAAGACGATCATTCTGGACGCCGGAACTGGTGCGGCGGTGGTCCAATGAAGGCACGTCATCCAATCGCATCTTCTGGTCAATCGATTCCCATTCAGAATGGCCGCCGGGGCGGTTCAACCCTGCTGGAACTGCTGCTGGCTGTTTCAATTGCCGGTGTCGTCGCGGCTGGAATTCAATCCTCGATTTTTGTCGCGATGAAAAGCCTGCCCAGTTCAACGGGAATCGCCCAGTCCAGTATTCAGTCCGGCAGAACGATCGACCAGATCGCGACTGAACTGGAAAGTGCAATCTATATTACCGAGCACACCGCGACCACCCTGGGCTTCACCTTGCCCGACCGAACGGGTGACGGCATACCGGAGCGTGTCCGCTATGCCTGGACCGGCGTCGCGGGCGGTCCCTTGACACGTCAGTACAACGGTGGCACGGTCGTGACACTGGCCCCCAGCGCAAATCTGTTCACATTGACTCCGAATTACACAACGGTTAGCGAAACTTACACTGGTCTCGCGGGCGAAGATGCCGTGGAATCGTTGCTGATTGACTACAGCACGGGCACCAGCACGAGCAATAAGAATGTGACCAGCAGCACGTCGATGGGCCAGTATTTCACGATGACTTTGCCCGCGAATGCTTACGCGTGGCGTCCGACGCGTGTGCAATTCATGGCGAAAAAGAGTTCCAGCAACGCCGTGACCCAGGTTCAGATGCGGCCAGCGAGTGGCAGCATGACGCCGACAAGCACTATTCTGGAGCAATACACCCTGGCAGATACGTCACTGACAAGCTCCTACGCGTTTCAGTCATTCAGCTTCACAACGCTGAGTCCCATCGCACCCGGCGGCGGTATCTGCCTCGTTCTCGCCCGTCAGTCCGGAACCACTTCGATGGTGGCTCAAGACAACAGCGGCGCCGGTGAACTGTCGGGCTTGAGTTCCTGGAGTTACAGCTCTTCCAAGGCTTTGAATTGCCAACTGTTCGGCAAACTGAGTCGATCTGGCATCCCAAATTCCTACAACAGTAACTATCTGACTTCAATGGGAATTGCACTCCGGATTTCCCCGACCGCATCAGTTTTACAGACTACCGGAGCGGCCCTCAATCACCCCGAGTTGCTCAGTGGCAAATGGGAATTGAAATTCGATCAAACCCCCACGACGGTGGATATGAATGGCGACGCGACTGCGGATTGGGTCGTACACGGGGGCGGAACGTTTAACGCAAATAGCCTGGTCAATGGAATCTGGACCACGAGTGGAACGTTACTCGACACGGCCCCCGGCAACGATTTTGCCAAGACCACAATCGTCGATTTGCGATTGCAAAATACCACGACTGGCGGGAACGGTGCCACTTTTGCGATCAATGCGCTCCGTTCGGGAACGACCTGCGCACCGATATTGGCCTACTTGAAGCTACAAGCCGACGGGACTCAAACACTGACCGTCTCCAAGAAGACCAACGACAGCACAACACAGACGCTCGTCAACGTCACCGGACTGCCAGGCAGTGCCGTGGATTTGCACCTGATCATCGATCCAATCGCGGCCGCGGTGTGTATCAAAGCGAACGGAGTTGAACGTGGCACATTTGCAGTCACCCGATTCAACTCTTCTGATGCGAGTCGAACGGTAACGATCGGCGCCAGCGGCAGCACTGCACGATTCTCCTATGCCAGCATTCGAGTTTTGGAGCAATAAGCATGCGAACGTACAAATCACAACGCCGGGGACATTCGAATCGAAGTGGTTTCACACTGATTGAAACTTCGATCGCGGTATTACTGACGGGTGTGTTAATGGTCGCCGCGCTCCAGTCCGCGGCCGCTTCCAAACGCCGCGAAGCCGGCACCAATGACGTGATTCGAGCTCAACAGATCGCCACGGATCTGATGAATGAGATCCTGCAACAAGCCTATATCGAACCGGTCGATGTTCCTGTGTTTGGCCCCGAACCTGGCGAGAAGACCACGAATCGCTCATTGTATGACGACGTGGACGATTATCAGGGCTGGGCATCAACGCCGCCAGACGATCGTAGCGGCACGGCTCTGCCGGGCTTTACCGGTTGGACTCGTAGCGCGAGCGTCAGCTGGGTCGACCCCACGACACTCATTGTCAATTCAACAACCGATACGGGTTTGAAGAAGATCACCGTAACGGTTTCAAAAGGGACCAAGATCTTGACCGCGATCGTCGGTTATCGGAGCATCGCCTGGGTCGACACGATCCCCGCCCCCTCCGACAACCTGGGAAATCACCCCCCCGTAGCGGTCGCGACTGGCGGTCCACTGTCCGGATCAAAGACCTTGTCACGAACCTTTCTCGCGACAAGCTCGAGTGATCAGGACCAGGATCCGCTGACATATGTCTGGAATTTTGGTGACGGGA
The DNA here is from genome assembly GCA_028291565.1 of Planctomycetaceae bacterium. Lineage (GTDB taxonomy): Bacteria > Planctomycetota > Planctomycetia > Planctomycetales > Planctomycetaceae > JAKFVC01. The sequence continues at coordinate 4,465 of JAQGHT010000189.1, forward strand.
CATCGGGCGCAGGAAACTCCATCGCGCATAATTATAGCACCCCCGGCACCTACAGCTGCACGCTGACAGTCTACGACGGACGCGGTGGAGTCGGAACGTCCGTTCTGACGGTCAGCGTTTCGCCGTAGAATTGTCGGACAGGTTTCCAACCTATCCGAGCATACAACATACACAGCTTAGGATCGGCAAAATGATTATGACGCTTTTCGCCGAACCCCGTGCGTTTGGATTCAGCAGCAGAGGATTTTCCAACAACTCAGTGACTTCAGCGGGGATGTGTGATTCGAATGGAATTTGAAATCTGAGATGTCAAATTTCAAATGAATTGACGACCAAGGGACTCGAAACGCTCCGATTAACTACGGTGGATTGGCGAATAGTGTCATAATTATTGTCATATTCGGGAGGGCGAGTTCCCATCGAGCCTCGCCCTGGTTTCAAGTAAATTTGATGTTGACAGGTTTAGGTATCTGCCGGAATTCATTGCGAGATTTGCGTTACACCGCTTAGCCCCGGAGGGGGCGACCGCGTAAAGCCTGGGGCGC
>JAQGHT010000230.1 GCA_028291565.1 Planctomycetaceae bacterium
TTTCGTACGGCAGACCCCATGTCCGGTCAGGTGCAGTTCTTTCAGGCGATGTTTCAGAAAATCCCAGGACTTGAGCCCCTCATCCTTATCGCAACACTTTGGTTTGGACTGATCGGCACAAAGGAAAATATGTCGCTCAAGCTGATCAATACCCAGCTCGACGACCTTTTCCCGCAGTTTTTCTCCCATCAGAGATTCCTTTCAGATTCGTCGAGTTCATGTTCGAGAGGCAACACGATATTGCGTTCCAGTAACATCGTGCGAAGTTTTTCGCGCGCGAGCCGCAGACGGCTTTTCGTCGTTGGCAACAGGGTCCGCATGGCGTCAGCCACTTCGGGCAACGACAACTCTTCGAAATGGTGCAGAATAAATGTCATCCGCTGTTCGTTGGACAAGGTGGCCAGCAATTCGTTCACGATTTCCCGGAATTGCTCGCCACTCGCGATTGCTTCGGGTCCCAGCATCGTATCGGTCATTCGAGCCAGCACGTCGTCGTCACCCATGGCCGAGTTTCGAATGGATTTCGTCAATGCGTCACCGCCCCGGCGGCGAACATCATCGATCAGAATGTTGTAGGCAATGCGAAACAGCCAGCCGCGAAACCGGCCACTGGGGAGAAAATCCCACGATTTTTCCAGCAGCCTTAAAAAAGTGTCCTGAGTCAGATCTTCCGCGAGCTGCAGGTCGCGATTCTTTCTGAAGAAAAACCCCTGTAATTGATTCTGATACCGATCGACCATCGCCTCAAACGCGAGTTTTTCGCCGGCCTGGATCCGGCGCATTAACTCATCATCATTGAGTGCTGTGTAGTCCATGGGGCGAGTCTGTCGTTGACCGTTCGGGGCGAACGGCGATATTCTTCACGAGGGATAGTTCGCCCCCAATTTTCGAGCTGCGCAAACGTTTGGTGATATGGAAAATCCAATCGCTCACAGTGTAGCCCGTCCAAGTGTGGCTTGCACCTCAGAACGCGGTGTGGAGATTTTTGCTGCGTCAGGTGGAGATCGCATGGCCGGATTATTTTCTAGCCACGGCAACCCAACATCGCAAACGACTGTACCGACGCGGGTTAAGATCAAATCACGACCATGATTGTTACGTTGAGGCCTGCAAATGTTCACGGACTTCGATGCACGTGGTCGGCTGTTGGGCTGGTATCGAGGGAAGCGGATGTAAGAATGTAGTTGGAAGCCAGATTCGCAGCGAAAAACCATCGGGTTGCTGCCCAACACTCGCCGGGAAGTTTCTATTAGGGGAACGTAACTTTGTCCGTTGTTGTCAGTTACGGCCAACAGGGCCGATTTGAATGCAATTTGTCGACGGATCGACTCGTCAGTTGCTCTTTGGCGCCCGAACCGCTGGCCGATTTGCCATCGGCGTTGCGTCAGGCGCTAAACGAGCCTCTTGATTTTCCTCCGTTATCCCGAGCCACAGTATCCGGCGATCATGTCGTGCTGGCTTTGGACCGTCATACTCCGCAAGCGGCAACGCTGATCGCAGGTGTGTGGGAAGTTCTGGCTGCCCAAGGAGTGGAGGCGAAGGATGTCTTGATTTTGCAGCCGACTTCGCTCAGCGGTCCGAAAGTGACAGACCCCCGATTGAAGTTGCCACTTGATATTCAAAATGTGGTTGAGTGGCGTGTGCATGACGCAACAGACTCGAAACAGCAAGCCTATCTGGCGACAACCGCCAATGAAGAACGGATTTATCTCGCCCGGTCTGTGGTGGAAGCCGATCTGGTGATTTCGATTGGCCAGATTGGTTATGACCCGGTGATGGGATTTCGCGGGACCAATTCGGTATTCTATCCTGGTCTGTCATCAACTTCCGCTGTGAAAAAAGCGCGCGGATTTGGGCATCAGGAATTGGCGCCGGATGATGAACGACCATTACGACAACTTGTCGAAGAAATCGGCTGGTTGCTGGGAGTGCAGTTTTCCATCCTAGTCCTGCCTTCTCGGGGTGACGGCGTGTCGGCGGTGCTTGCCGGATTTGAGCAGTCCGTGCGACAACGGGGCCGAGAACTCCTGATCCAGCAACGTCAGATCGAAATCAAACAACGAGCCGAAACCGTTGTGATTTCGGTAGACGCCGATGCTGCGGGGCATGGCTGGGATCAGATCGGCGCGGCATTGGCGACCGCTCGCAGCCTCGTCAAACGAGGCGGCAAGGTCGTGATACTTTCCGAACTCAACGGTGCGAACAGTGAACTCTCGGACGGAATGCAAATCGTCCGCAGTTGTGGATCACCGCGTGAGGCCTTAAAGCCCTTGCGAGACCAGGTGCCGCCCGATTTTCTGCCGGCGACACAGTTGGCTCAAGGTGCCGATTGGGCCCGGATCTATTTGCTGAGCCGACTCGATTCCGGACTTGTCGAAGATTTATTCATGACACCGTTGGAATCGGAAGCAGAAGTGTCTCGATTGCTGGCGTTAAGCAAATCTTGTGCGGTGATCGAAGGTGGCCAGCATGCACATGGAGTCCTTTTGCCGCAGACCGATGACAGCGACCCGGAATCGACGTAGCAATGTCATTGTCCACGCGACTGTCTCAGCAGTATGCCTTTGAACGCGCATGGCTCGGAGTGGACTATCCACTCGGTCAATACGCCGCCTTAAGTCAGGCTTGGGTCTTTTCTCAAGCTCGATTGATTCAGATTCGTTCGTTGTTGGCTGCTGCACCTCTGCCTGACGAAATCCTGTGTATTGGTGTGGCGGGCTCGCTGGCCCGGATGGAAGCGACGGCAGCTTCGGACTGTGACCTGGTCGTCGTTTTGAATGCGGGCATCGACGACCAGTCACCTGGCGCCAAGCTGGCATTCCAGAAGATCTGGGACGCGTTGACACCTTTGAATCTGGATCGACCGGAGACCGACGGGATTTATGCGGGACCAGTCAGTTCTGAAAAACTGCTGAGTCGCGATACCGTGGGGCAAGTCTCAGAGGATCCTCGTGCATTCGGGTTTCGCATCACTTTTCTACTCGAACTACAGCCCGTGTATGGTGATTCGGCATTCCAATCTATTGCAGCGGGAATTGTCGATCGTTACGCCCACCAATACGTCGAGTTGGATGAGTCGAAACAATGGACCTATCTACTCAATGATCTGGTCCGTTACTTCAAATCGTTGTGCCAGACCTATCTCTTCGCGGAACTCTATGACGACCGACTGTGGAGACTGCGTAACCTGAAAGCACGGCACAGCCGATTGCTGATGTATATCGGCCTGCTGTTCCTGTTGGGCGAATCGAGCCAGGTCACCCGCGACAAACGTGGTTGGCTGATCAGCCGGTTGTCGTGGACGCCCCTGGAACGAATCGCGGCTTGTTATGCAGTCCGTCACGAACCGGGGTTTGAAATCATCGCCAGCGCCATGAATCGCTTCGTTGAAGCGATGTCCACACCTGGATTTCGGGACCGATTGGCGGCCACGGAACAACAAGCCGAACTCTTGAGACGAGAATCAAATCCCGACTTCCAACTTCTGAAACAGGGAGGCGACGCGGTCTTAAGAGAAGTCTTGCGATTCGCTCTCGCACGACAGGGAGATTGGGCGGAACGGTTTTTTGAGTATTGGCTGTTTTAAGATGCGGTCCGAAGCATCGACGTTTCGCTCGACTGCCGGTAAAAGTACTTCTCTCTTCACCAGGAGCAGTCGGACATTCTTTCTATCCATCTGGAGACCCCACTGTGAGACGCTCATGCTGGCTCGGACTTGTGTTGCCGTGTTTCGTATTTGTGGCCTGTGGTTCGACAGGTTGGACCCAGGACGACATCAAGGAATTGAAACTGCGTGACTGGGAACCCAAGTCAATGCTGGTCACGAAAACCTCGGTCGTGGAAACTCCGCGGTTCCCCGTGACCGACATTCACAACCATCTGGGTGGCGGCAAGCAATTTCTCACACCCGAACGAGTCGGCCGGTATCTGACCGAGATGAACGAAGCGGGTGTGCGGACAGTCGTGAATCTTGATGGCGGTTGGGATGAGAACTTGAAAGAGACTCTCGCCGCACTTGACCAGGCGCACCCTGGCCGCTTCGCCACGTTTGCCCTCGTCAATTTCGATAATATTGATGACGAGAAGTGGTCGGAACGAGAAGCGACACGCCTGGAAGACAGTTTCAAGCAGGGAGCACGCGGGCTAAAAATCGATAAGCGACTCGGGCTGCGATACCGCTACAAGTCCGGCAAACTGATGCCTATTGACGATCCCAAGCTGGATCCGATCTGGGAAGTCTGCGCCAAGCATCAACGCCCCGTCGTCATTCACGTTTCTGATCCCGCTGCGTTCTTCACGCCCCTCGATCGATTTAATGAGCGCTGGCATGAATTGAATCTGCATCCCAACTGGCTGTTCTTTGGCGAACAATACCCGCAACGGCAGGAGATTCTCGATCAACTGCAGCATGTGTTCGAAAAGCATCCTCGGACAACGTTCGTGAACACTCATTTCGGAAACAATGCGGAAGACTTGGGGGCTGTCGGTCGACAGCTTGATCGGTTTCCAAATGTGTTGGTCGATTTTGATGCCCGCATTTCAGAATTAGGGCGGCAACCGTACACCGCCCGTAAGTTCTTTATCAAGTATCAGGACCGCATTCTGTTCGGTACCGATACCACCCCTCGACGTGAAGCGTTTCGCATCTATTATCGATTCCTGGAAACGGATGACGAATACTTCGACTGCTCAGCCAGTCATCACCGTCAGGGATTTTGGATGATCTATGGAATTTTCCTCCCTGACAATGTGCTGGAAAAAATCTATTACAAAAACGCCGAACGACTGCTGACGCAAGCCGGCCATGTGTCGGCAACGGCGAAACCTCAAGCGGCAGCGGAAACCAGCGGAGCCATTAAAACCGCAACACCGGCCGATGAATTGCGAGTCCCCGCCACGGTCGATTTTGAAGTCACAGGTAATGGCAAAAATGAAGCCTGGAATAAAGTGGACTGGACGACGATTCCCATGCGAACCAAGGGGGGTTTGCCGTATGAGTCGCGGATCAAACTGCTGGCGTCACCCACTGGACTCTACGTTTTGTTTGACGGCACCGACAAGACATTGACCGTGACCAATAAGGCCGACTTTGACAACCTGTGGGAAGAGGACATTTTTGAAGTCTTCCTGTGGCCTGACGAAAAGCAACCTGTTTATTTCGAGTACGAGCTCTCTCCATTGGGCGCGGAACTTCCGATTCTGGTACCGAATTTCGATGGCAAGTTTCTCGGTTGGCGGCCGTGGAATTTTGTTGGAAACCGAAAGACTCGAAAGGCCACTGCCGTCACGGGCGGAGATATGAAACCGGGCGCGACAATCGCTGGCTGGTCCGCCGAGTTTTTCATTCCCTACGAATTGCTAAAGCCGCTGCAGAATTCACCACCTCGGCCGGGCACACGTTGGCGCGCCAATTTCTATCGCGTCGATTACGACGAAGGACGCCCGACACGCTGGAGCTGGGTTCCGGTCGGCCCCAGTTTTCACGAATATCAAAAGTTTGGAACATTAGTGTTTGAATAGTGTTTTCCACTCGTTCCCAAGCTCCGCTTGGGAACGCACGGACAGGAAGCTCTGCTTCCCAAATATCTCAGTCCAACAAGCCTGAACAACAGGTTTATCATCGCAAAGCAAAGCGATCGAAGTCGGCCATTCCCAGGCGGAGCTCAGTCCGCGAACAAGGATATTTTCATGCTGTGGTGGTCAGTTTTGATTTTCGGCTGGGTGCTTTTTGTCACCTGGTGCATCCAATTGCTGCCGATGGTTCCCTCGATCCAATTTCGAACGCTGCAGCGGAAGACCGACGGGTTGGAAGAATTGACCGAATGGCCCTGGTTATCCGTCATCGTTCCGGCCCGAGACGAGGGCCCGCATATTCTCGCGGGATTGAAGTCATTACTGGCATCTGACTATCCACATCTGGAAGTCATTGCGGTTGATGACCGTTCTCGCGACGACACTGGCCGAGTCATGGATGAACTGGCGGCGGCCGATTCCCGTCTGAAGGTGATTCACATCACGGAGCTGCCCGAAGGCTGGCTCGGTAAGAATCACGCCATGCATATTGGTCAACAGGCAGCTCGAGGGGAATGGTTACTGTTCACTGATGGCGATGTCTTATTTACCTCGGATGCACTGCGCAGGTCCTTACAGTTCATGCTCCACGAGCGCCTCGACTTCCTCTCGTTGTTTCCGCGGATGATTCCGGGCGGATATTGGGAAAACGCATTGATTACGTTCTTCTCGATGGCATTTATGGCGGGTACCAGGCCTTATCTGGTGCGGAGCAAGAATCGGGCCGCGTATGTCGGGATCGGTGCCTTCAATATGGTTCGACGTTCGGCGTATACCGCGTGCGGCGGCCACATTCCATTACGGCTGGAGATCCTGGACGACGTGCGTCTGGGCCAGCTGTTTAAAGACCATGATTTTGCCTGCGATATTCTGGTCGCTGGGCCGTTTGTCAGTGTACGTTGGCAACATTCGTTATGGGGGGCAATCCGAGGTCTGGAAAAGAACGGTTTTGCCGCGCTGGGGTTCTCAGTCGGACGCATGGCACTGGTGACAGTAATGCTTTTGACCGGCGTATTTCTGCCTTACGTCGTGCCGTTTATTTACCCTGACATCCGAGCAACGGGATACATTGCAACGCTCGTGTTGATGCACGCCGTGTTCGGATTCCTTGGCGTCCGCATGGCAAATTCGGCCTGGTTGTGGCCTGCATATCCTGTTGCGGTACTGCTAACTCAATTCGCCTTTCTCCGTTCCACCTGGGTGACGCTCCAACAAGGCGGAGTCCGCTGGCGTGACACTTTTTATCCGATGCAATTGCTGAAGGCGAACAAATATCGATCGCAGCCGCCGCAAGTACTAGAGACTCAGGAACTTCGGGCGGGCCAGTCCTAAATGACGGCCCGGAGACAAAAGCCGAACCGAATCCCATGCGAATGGACTTCCGTTGAAGTGTTCCATTCGGCAAACGATAATTCGAACACTTCGATCTTGATTTGGGGTCCGCGACGTCGTTGTTCGTCTCTCGACGTGATCATGTCGCGGCTCGGCTGGCGCCGAGAGTCCCGCTTGGCGAGCGGGACCTACAGCATGTGCCGCCTGCCGGGCGGCACTTCGGCGCAGCCGACCGCGACCACAAAACACCGTCAAGTTTGAACCATTGTCGCGGATTGATAACCGTCATCGAAGCGAAGACCCAGCGCTTGAATTTCGATTCGGGATCCGCGACATCTTCGTTCGCCTCTTGACGCGGGAGTAGCACCGGTGTCGTACCGCGCTACGATGTCGGGACGTTCAATTGCGCGCCCCTGTCAATTCTGCCATCGGATTTTACATTTCGGTAATTTTGTCGACAGAACATCAATGCCAGCAGCAGTCACATTTGTCCCCACAAGGTCAATCCGTGCTAGTTTCTCCAAGTGTGACAGAGACCGCAATCCTGCGTCCGTCACACTGGTATGCGAAAGATCGAGCGACGAAAGTTTCACAATTAACGCAACGTTTTCCAGACCGGCATCCGTGATCTGCGTGGACGCGAGATCGAGCGACTTAAGATTGCCAATGCTGGCGAGAACTCGAAGATCACTGTCAGTCACTTTTGATTTTCCCAATAACACTGACACAACCTCTTGTTGCGTTTTTGGATCAATTCGACTTTCCAGTTTTCCCTGAAGTTCGCTGACATGTTCCACCGCCGCTCGATTTGATCGAGTCTGTGCGGCTTGAATCGCTTTCTGCACTTTCAAAAATGAGCCGCACTCAAAATAGGTTCCACTTTCGTCTTCGCCAAACCACTGATAAACAAAACGAGTTTGTTCAACGGGCGGCCACTCTGTTGCATACAAAGCAATTCGATCGTTAGTTCCCGAATGAGTAGCAAAACACAACACGCCAACGCACATCATTTTTTGCGGATCACGCTCTGGATTTCGTGTCCATAGTAATGCGCGAATCGCTTTGACATCATCAGTAAGTAAGTCGAACGCAGGAATATAATGTGGCAGATCCTCACTAAAAGACGAATAAAACCGAGCAACGGAGATCTGCTCCAAAGGCGGAACGTCTCCGACATTTGAACATCCTGAGAATAGTAATGCGACGAAACAAAGCGCACTTTTCCCCAAAGCCATCCTCGGCACAACCTGCTTGCTCGAAACCGCCTTTTGAGAATCCAACACAGAGCTCAATCCCCTTTCAATACTTCCGTCAGCACCATGACAGCGACGTCACGCGGCCTTCAGAATCGTCCGGGCTTCCACGACCGACTCGTCCTTCGCACAAACCTGTGCCGGAGCTTGCGATGCAACAGCCAGGAATAGTGTACGCCATATCACAGCCGCGTTTGCGTGCATGGCAAACACACCTGAGAAGATGCCATCGGA
>JAQGHT010000278.1 GCA_028291565.1 Planctomycetaceae bacterium
GGCAATGGTGGCGGGGTTTCTGGTCGCGGCATATCTGGCCACGTTGCGGGCTCGTCGCGAAGGGATCGATCCGAATGCGATCTGGGACATCAGCATGGCCGTTTTGTTTGGCGGGGTGATCGGTGCCCGGCTGTTCTGGGTTTTTCAAAACTCGGCCGAGATCTTCGCACCTGGCCGGCCCGCGAAAGTCGTGTTGTACGATATTGTGAATCTACCCAATGGCGGACTGGTATTATACGGCGGTGTAATGTTGGGCATCGTCGCTTATATCTGGAAGTGTTGGCAGCTGAAAATCTCGTCGCTTAGAGTTGCCGATATCTTGATTTCGTCCATTTTCGTGGGGGAAATGTTTGGACGATTTGGCTGTTTTTTGAATGGGTGCTGCTACGGCGATGCCGTTCCCGACTGGACGTTTCCATGGGCGGTTCAATTCCCACAGGGCAGCCCGGCTTACGTCAGCGAGTTGCACGCTGGAAAAATTGCCGAGAGCGCGAAATGCAGCCTGCCATTGCTTCCAACGCAAATCTACAGTTCGATCAATGCCCTGTTTCTGGCTATCCTCACCTGGTGCTATTACCCGTATCGCAGTAAGAACGGCGAAGTTCTATTGCTGGGCTGGTTACTCTATCCAATTGCCCGATTTTGTCTGGAAATCGTGCGCGATGAACCCCCGGGCGCCTTCGGGACGTTCCTGACGATTGCTCAGGAGATCAGCATCTACTTGTTTATTTCGGGGTTGGGATTCGCCTATTACCTCTCAACTCAACCTCGGATCCCTCGTCCGGCAAAGCCTGTGGAAGAAAACCAGCCGACAGATCCAGCGAAAAATGGACTTTGAACCACTTGATCCCGCTGACTGAGTTGACACGATTTCTGGTTGATGTAGTATGGAACCCAACCGAGTCGTGTAAAACTTGAGTGAAGTGCCTCCTGTTTCCCGGCTGAGACGATTTCAGCCGCGGTTCGAGATCCGCGTTACCACTCAGGTCGTCGCACGATTTCGGTCACGGAATTTCCAGTAGCTCACTTCGCCGATCAGGGCCTATCATGACAGGCGTCGCCACACCTCAGATCTCGGTCCAGCACAACGTCACCATTGTGGCGCTCGTCGGGGTGGAATACGAAAGTCTGGACGAGCGCTCGCTGGAAGGAATTCGAACTTCGCTGTTGGATATTGCACAACAGGCAGATCCCCCGCTGATGGTGCTGGATTTATCGCAAACCAAGTTTTTCGGGTCAGCATTTATCGAGATTTTATTTCGCGTCGCTAATCGGCTTAAGAATCGGAAGGGCCGATTTGCCTTGTGCAATTTGACCGAATACTGTGCAGAAGTCATCCATGTGACGCATCTGGATTCGCTTTGGCCTGTCGTGAGCTCGACGGACGAAGCTGTGGCGAGATTGACGGCAACGCCCGCGTCTTGAGTTCGGATGAAATTCTGCATGAAACGCATACGGTCTTGGGCCTGGAATTGATCGCCTCAATTTCGAAGACTTATTGTCAAGTTCCAATTCAAAGTTGGAGCTTGTCGAGTCCCTTGGTTCTTAATGCATCTGAGATTTGCGATCTCGAATCTCCGATTTCAAACGCATTGCACGTGAAATGCAATGGATTCTGAATTGAAGCAGCCCTGCCCTTTCTGCCGAATGAGCAGGAGTCCCATGAGAGATCTCCATTTTCTCGTTACATTTCGATCGCCTGCTGTCGCCGGATCTCATAGCAGAAAATCGCCAATGCGGCTGCGGCATTCAGTGAGTTGATCGTTCCGTGTTGAGGAATTCGCACTGTCGCGTCGCAACAGGCCGCAAGTTCCGGACTGATGCCGCGGCCCTCATTGCCGATCACGAATGCGACAGGCTGACGCAAATCGAATTCGCACAGTGTTTGCTCGGCTTTTTCGGAAGCTCCGAGAATCACAACTTTTTGCTGCTGCAGCTGCCTAGCCGTGGCTGTCAGGTCATCGACCCGCACAATTGGCAATCGATTGACGGCTCCTACAGAACTTCGTGCAACCTGGCTGGTCACCCCGGTTTGCTCCCGTGATCCAATCACAATACCTTGAGCTCCAAAAACCTCGGCCGAACGCAGCATCGTTCCGAAATTGAAGGGGTCTTGAATGCGATCAAGAAGGACAAAAAACGGCCAGCGGACTGTGGTTTCCTCCAGGACGGAATCGAGCGTTCGATAGGGAAATTCCGCCATTCGCGCAGCGTAGCCCTGGTGATCCTCTCCGCGACATTTTGAAACAAATGATTTTCGACTGGCCCGCTGGATCGGGATTCGGGCGGATTGAGCTACGAGTTGGAAGTCTCGCATTTCGGCCTCGTCAAGATCATCCGCGAGCCACAGTTCAAGGATTGGCCAGACTGCCGATTGAAGCGTCTCCCAAACCAGATGCCGGCCCCAGATCCAGGACGATTGATGTTGGCCCAGGGGATTGAGTTTTTGAGATGTCGGATGTCTCATCATAGGGAACCAAGTTTCGCCAGCTGTTGTCGTAAGTCGCCGGAAAACAGGTCGACCATCTGGGCCAGGCCTGCGGCTGCAAACTCGGCGCCGGTCAAAAACCGACCAGGTCGAGTCCAATTGCTGATTTGTGAGACTGGGATTTCAAACAATTGGGACAGCAAATCATCCATGCTGCGCTCCAGAATTTGAAAATGCCGGGCCCACTCAGCCGCTTCTTCCAGCTGCATATCGTCGTCACTCTGCCACCGGACGGGATGAAACAACAGCGTTGCCTGGGGCGTGACGATCCGGCGGCGGCAGGCGGCGAACGGAATCAGTGCCGCGGAAGAACATTCGCCTGCGACGACTCCTGTCGCGCGCAGGCCTCGTAACCGAATGACCGCGGCCAAAGCCAATCCCGCATAGGCACTTCCACCGCCCGAATCGAAAAAAATCGTCCCCGGGCTCCCGAAAGGGACCTCGGTCAACTTCTCCATCAAATCGCCTCCTTTGTCGGACAGGTCTCCGGAAAGTACGAGCTCCCACGGGGTGGATGCGTCCGCAGACGAGGAACGGAAACGTTGAGGCTCTGGTCCCGATTTCACGATATTCAAGTTCTTTGAGGGAGAGGGCGAAGTGAGGAAATTAGGGTGACAACTTTGCAATCGGTGAATTTCCTGAGCTCGGACAGGTTGAAAACCTGTCCGAACCAAGAACGACATACATCGAGTGCGCCGTCACACTTTTCGTTCCAGGAACGTAGCGAATGGAAATCGCCGCGTCAAACCTCTGAGGATTGCTTGCTGACGTGAGATTTGGGGCAGTTACCCGTTGGTTCCCGGTGTGCAAATTGAAATGCGAGAAAAAGTGGGGCCTGTAACTGACGGCGGATGAACTCGGGAACCTCATTCCGACTGATTTCAGCAAAATGTGAGCGGGCATGAGCATCCATTCCAAGTTTTGGGCGTATTGCCATACATGTTGAGTGCAGACTCTGAATTTAGCACGAATTTTCCGTGATCGCTGGACGTTTCACATCTGTTGCGCAATGATTGTGTGCACGTCAGTAACAAGCGGTGTTGTGCGGGTGTCGTTACGAGAAACTCCGCAAAGTTGTGCAACTCGCTGGGACAGCTGTCGCAGCGGAAATACGCGATCAATATCTGTTCGGAATGCGATAATGCAATTCGCAGAAATATAGAAGCATAAAGGAGAGATTTGTGTCAGAACGAGTTGTGATTATCGGTTCTGGTCCCGCAGGCTGGGCGGCTGCCATTTATGCAGCTCGAGCCAATTTGAAGCCCCTGGTGATCGAGGGGGCGATCACAGAAGCCAATCGAATTCAGGGGACGCTGCCGCTCGGACAACTCGCTCTGACGTCGGAAGTCGAGAACTATCCAGGGTTTCCGACGGGAGATCTGGCGGCTTATGTGAAAACTGGTGTTTCGCCGGAGCGGTACTTACCAGAACACACCGGGCATGGAATTACCGGACCCGAATTGCTGGAGCTGATGCGCCAACAGGCGACGAATTTTGGCACAAGGATCATCACGCATGATGTGGTCGACGTCGACTTCTCCAAACACCCGTTCAAGATGAAGACAGACGATGGTGCGGATGGAGGTCAAGAAATCGAGGCTCTGGCCGTAATTATCGCCACAGGCGCGCGCGCCAATTATCTTGGCTTACCATCCGAAGACCGATTCAAAAATAACGGCGTGTCGGCCTGTGCCGTGTGCGATGGTGCTTTGCCGCGATTTCGGAATAAGCCGCTGGTTGTCGTCGGCGGCGGTGACAGTGCGATGGAAGAGGCCACCTATTTGACGCACTTTGCGTCTCAGGTTTATCTTGTCCACCGACGAGATTCATTCCGCGCCAGCAAGATCATGTCCGACCGAGTCCTTGCCAATCCGAAAATCACCGTGAAATGGAATTCCGTCGTTGAAGAGGTCTTAGGAGATGACAATCCGCGAGTTGGCGTGACTGGTGTGCGGATCAAAAGTCTCAAAGATAATCAAGTGGAAGAGGTGCCCGCGGCAGGGTATTTTGCAGCCATTGGCCACACTCCGAACACAGATTTCTTGAAAGGACAGCTCAAGCTGACGGACAAGAAATATATCGTCTGGACGACTCCACAAAGGACCTATACCAGCATCGACGGTGTCTTCGCTTCGGGCGATGTCGCGGACGATTATTATCGTCAGGCAATCACTGCGGCCGGGACTGGATGTATGGCTGCATTGGATGCGGAACGTTGGCTGGCGGCAAAGAATTTTCATTAGCATTCCGTAGAATAAGCCGGCGGCTTGTCCGTCAAGGCGGAATTCTGAAACTGGGACCGATGGGACGTGTCAATCCAATGGGAATGTCAAAGTCCTTTAAGTCGCATGCGACCCATCTGTTCCATTCCCAATCCTCATCCGGAGCGCAAGAGTTTCACAACAAATGGGCCGAACACGCGCGATCTGGCTG
>JAQGHT010000318.1 GCA_028291565.1 Planctomycetaceae bacterium
TGTTCGCGGCCACGAATGAGTCTTTATCAATGCTTTGTCCCTGCGATCAAACCTCTCATTCTTAACCGTGCGCGGTATAAATCAGTAGTCAATCTGTAGCGTCCAAACTCTATCAAAGCTTTCGCCCATGCCCGATCTTCCGAAGACGCCTGAAGATGCAGCTCACAAGACACTCCCGCCACGACGTGACGCCGCGTTTGAGACCCAGAGTCCAGACCATTTTGTCACACTTCCGACCGGATTCACCCCAGCCCCTCCTCAAACCCCAATTGTCCCATCGTCCCCGAATCCCATTCCAGCGAGTCCACAAGCGCGACCGCAGACAGAACTCCAAGCCGCGAAGCCGCTTGCGGATACGGATTCCCACAACTTGGACCTCGCTGACAGCGAGATTCTCGACCAGAACGGTTCTTCTGTCTCGTCCCCAATAGGCAATTACACATTGCCCAAACCGCGGAACATGGCAGGCAACACACAGCTGCCCGGCGATAACCCCGCCGATTACGCGACCGTCGCGCCCAGCTTGCCTTCGTTCAGCCCGCTTGATCCTCCAACCGACGTTTTCGGCTCAAAAAGCTCGGTTCATGGTCCCGGTTTTGACAGCGAGATCCGAACGCCTGGCATTGGACGGTTTCGGATCTTACGGGAACACGCGCGAGGCGGCCTGGGGAAAGTCTTCGTGGCGGAAGACTTGGAACTCGATCGCGAAGTCGCTTATAAAGAAATCCAGAATAAGTTTGCTGACGACCACGAAACGCAGGTTCGATTTCTGCGGGAAGCCAAAATCACGGGTGGACTGGAACATCCGGGAATCGTGCCAATCTACGGTTTGGGAATGCACGAAAACGGGCGTCCTTATTATGCCATGCGCTTCATTCGCGGCCACAGCTTCCAGTATGCGATTGATATTTATCATCATCCGTCAGAATCGATGCCTGATCCCGCGGAACGGCAAGTCGAATTTCGGCAATTGCTACGTCGTTTTATCGATGTTTGTAATGCTCTGGAGTACGCCCATGCACAAGGGATCATGCATCGTGACTTGAAACCTGGCAATATCATGCTGGGAGAATATGGCGAAACCCTGGTCGTCGATTGGGGACTCGCCAAGTCCTACCTCTCTCCTGACGAGGAATTCGCGCGCAGCGGTTCCGGCATTGCGGTCGCAGATGAAACGCTGTCAAGCTCGACTCCTCGAGCCCGGCTGGCGC
Source organism: Planctomycetaceae bacterium (assembly GCA_028291565.1). Classification (GTDB taxonomy): domain Bacteria; phylum Planctomycetota; class Planctomycetia; order Planctomycetales; family Planctomycetaceae; genus JAKFVC01. Next base: position 1,212 of record JAQGHT010000318.1, read on the forward strand.
GGCTTTCGGGAGACGAAAGTTTACAAACGCTGGTGGGAACGGCCGTCGGAACGCCGCAATTCATGAGTCCCGAGCAGGCACTGGGCGAAGAGACCGAAGTGGGACCTGCCAGCGACATCTACAGTCTGGGCGCAACACTCTACTACATGTTGACAGGCGGCGGCGCCTTTGCCGGCAAGGACGTTGACGAGCTGATGCAAAATGTGGTTCGCGGTAAGTTTCTGCCACCGAAAGCCGTCAATCCGCAAGTTCCGAACGCTTTAAATGCCATCTGCCTGAAAGCCATGGCCTGGCAAGCGCAACAGCGATATGTCTCAGCGAAGGCAATCGCCACGGATATCGAACATTGGCTGGCAGACGAACCGGTTGCGGCCTATCAGGAATCGGGACGCGAGCAACTCAATCGCTGGGTCCGGAAGCACCAAGCCCGCGCCCAGGCGATTGGAATACTGATCGTCGGTATCGCGCTGGTATCGACCGTCGCGGCCGTACTGATTGATCAAAGCCGGCGCGCCGAAGCTCGTGCACTCGAGAATCTCGAAGTCGCCAACGAATCGTTAGTTCAAGCCAAACGAGAGTCATTGCGTCGTACACGGCAGACGCGAGAAGCGATCGACACATCGTTGTCCGGCATGAGCGACTCGTTAGAAACATTCCCGGGAATGCAGGACGCACGCCGACGTCTGCTGGTAAAAGCAGCATCTGATTATCAGAAGTTGGCCGAGGAAAAGAGCGACGATCCCGAACTCCAGGCCGAAGCCGCGCGGGTACTGGTACGTCTGGCGGATGTGCGGATCAAGTTGAACGAACTGGAACAGGCTGCCGCGGAGTACACAAAGGCGGCTGGAATCTTCCGGCAATTGTCCGCGCAGTTTCCCGACGAACCCGATTACCTCTTCGAACTTGCTCGAACGTTCGTTCAACAGGGTGTGGCAATGGGGATTCAGGGGCAATTTTCATCCGCGGCGTCGCAATTCCGTGAAGCCCTCGAGATTCTGACGAAATTAGTTGACGAACATCCTGGAAAGGCAGACTACGTGGATGGCTTGGCGACTGCGCTGATTGGTTCGGGCCGAGCCAAAAGCGCGGGGGGAGATATCTCGGGAGCCGAGCAACAATTGACTAACGGATTAAGGTTGTTTACTCAGCTGCGGAAAGAGTTTCCCAAAGACTTGCGGATTGCCGCGGCGTTTACGGAATCCAATAGCGCCATGAGTCTCTTCCTGCTCGATCGAGGCCGTCCGAATGACGCAATCAAATTGCTCGAAGATTCTCTGAAGCTTCAGGACCAGATCCTCACCGAACACCCCGAACAGGTGATATTCCATGCGAATCGAGCGACGGCTCGAATCAATCTCGCGGAAGCCTTAAGAAGTCTGGGGCGGTGGCCTTCCGTGGCGAGAAACTATGAAGCCGCGGTCGACGATTATCAGGATCTCGTGCGGGATCAACCGGACGTACCGCTCTACCGCGAGAATCTCGCGGTCGCCCGGACCAACTTTGGTCAATCCCTGCGCCGCCTCGGAGACAATGTCGCCGCGATTCCCGTGCTGGAAAAAGCGTTCGAAAGCTTTAGTGAATTGGGTGCCAGTTTTCGCATGGCCCGCTATGTTGAATCGGCCGGTAACACCCGAGTCAGTTTGGCGCTCGCGCAAAGCGAACTTGGTAAACAAGCCGAAGCAAAAACGCTGATTGAAGAAGCCCTGGCGGATTATGATGACTTGCTAAAGCTCGAACCGAACTTCCTGCCCTACCAGGAACGCTCGTCCATCGCACTGAGCAATCAAGCCCGCATTCTGGCCCGCCAGGGAGACTTTTCAGGCGCCCTTCCGAAGTTTGAAGCCGCGATTAAGATCCTTCAAGAGGCTGCGGAAAAGGGATCGGAAACACCACGTTATCGAGACAATCTGGCTCTGGCCTGGATGCATCTGGCCAATGTGGCTTATGCGGCCAATCAGCTGGACCGTTCGAAGTCGGCCTTTCAAGAGTCGATCGAAGTCCGCCGTCAGTTGCTGGCGGCAGTTCCCAAGTCCGCCCAATATCAAGACTCGCTGGCCTGGCTGTTGGCGACATGTCCGATCACAGAACTGCGGAATATTCCCCAAGCCTTGAAGCTGGCTGTCCAGGCAACCGATTCCGTCTCTGAGAGTCCCCAGTTTCAACTGACCTTAGCGGCAGCCCAATTTCAACACGAAAGGCCGGACCAGGCTTTGGAATCTTTAAAGGCGTCGCGGAGGCTGTTGGGACAAGACGACGGACTGACCTTGTATCTGAAGGCCCTCTGTGAAGCGAAACTCAAACAACTCGATAATGCCACGCGGACTCTGTCCACCGCGCGTGCGTGGCGCACCACACGCAAGCCCGCCGATGAGGAACTTGCCCGCTGGGAGAAACTCGCCGAGCAAGCATTGGAGCCGCAAACAAAATAGACTTATATTGTGTGCGGGATGAATTGAGATGTCTCGCTACCGAGATCAAAGCAATCGCTGTGGCCAGCAAACACGACAATTATCGGCTTCGCACAATCTTGGAACAATTCGTGCTGTCCGAATTGTTTCAGAAGCGCTAAATCAAATGAAGCGAGGTCCAAAATGAGTCCAGCGAATCTCCCAAGCGGAGTGAGCCGTGATCTGCTGGGGCAGGTTGTTGAAGCGATGCCGTCCGGAATCGTTGTCGTCGATCCGTCCGGGAGGATCGTGCTTGTCAACCACGAGACCGAGCGGCTGTTCCAGTATGGGCGTCAAGAATTGCTTGGGCAACTCATCGAAATCTTGCTTCCAGAACGCTTCCGTTCGCGCCACCCATTTCTCCGCGATGGCTTCTTCGCGGAACCCCTGGCACGCATGATGGGAGGGGGACGCGAATTATTCGGTCGTCGCAAAGACAATAGCGAATTTCCGGTGGAGATCGGACTGAATCCAATTCAGACTGCGGAAGGCGCCTTCGTGCTGGGTGCAGTCGTCGATATCAGCGAACGGTTCCGGGCCGCCCAGGTCCTCGCCCAGGATGCCGAAGAAGCCAGAAAGCGCGCGGAGCAGACTGAAGAGCGGTTGAACCTGGCGTTGAGCTCTTCCGGAGTCGGAACATGGAACTGGGATGTGGTCGATAACGCCATCATCTGGGACGATTTCATTCATCCCTTGTTCGGTCTCAAACCTGGGACGTTTCCGGGTCTGTTCGAAGATTTCTTGCGACTCGTGCACCCTGGTGACCGAGACCGGGTGGCTCAGGAGGTGGCACTGTCCATCAAAGAAGATGCCCCGCATGATACAGAATTCCGAGTCATCTGGCCGGATCGCAGCATTCACGTACTGGGCTCACGCGGCAAGGTTTATCGGGATTCCAATGGTCGAGCTTTACGGATGACTGGTATCTGCTGGGACATTACTGAACGTAAGCGACTCGAGGAACGATTCCGCGCCGCGGTCGACGCAGCACCGACTGCCATGTTGATGGCCAATTCCGCAGGCGACATTGTGCTGCTCAACCGAAAAATGGAAGAGAAGTTTGGTTATCGCCGCAACGAATTGATTGGCCAGCCCGTCGATATGCTGCTGCCCCAGCGATTTCGGGCTGAGCATCCTTCGCTCCGCAAGGAATTTTTCGAACATCCGATGCAACGGGCCATGGGAGAAGGTCTGGATCTATTCGGGCTTCGCAAGGACGGTTCCGAGTTTCCGATTAAGATTGGACTCAGTCCGGTGGAAACTGACGAAGGGCCGGCCGTCATCTGCGGGGTCATGGACATCACACTGGAAAAGAAGGCCCTGGAAGCAATGCGGCAGGCGAAGGAGGCGGCGGTATCCGCCAATCTCGCCAAGAGTTCATTCCTGGCCAACATGAGTCATGAGATCCGCACACCCATGAATGGCATCATCGGCATGTGCCAGTTGCTGGCTCAGACCGAATTGCGTTCACATCAGCGAGATTATCTGGCGACAGTCGAAGAGTCGGCACACATTCTACTACGCCTGCTCAACGATATCCTTGATTTCTCGAAAATTGAAGCGGGCAAATTAGAACTGGAATCCGTCGATTTTTGCATTTCGGAATGTGTCGCCCGAGCATCGCAAATGCTCATCTTGCGGGCTGCCGAGAAAGGACTGGAGATTGCTTGCCGCATTGCACCGGAAATTCCGGATCACCTGCGAGGGGATCCGGGCCGCTTGCAACAAGTGCTCGTCAACTTGCTCGGTAACGCCGTGAAGTTTACCGAGGAAGGCGAGATCTTCGTCAACATCAACGCCGCATCAATCGCGCAAGATCAGGTACGACTCCATTTTTCCGTCAGTGACACAGGAATTGGAATTCCAGCCGAGAAACAGAACCAGATCTTCCGAGCTTTCGAGCAAGCCGAATCTTCGACGACTCGCCGTTTCGGTGGCACTGGATTGGGGCTGACAATTTCGTGGCAGTTAGTGCAGATGATGCACGGTCAGATCTGGGTCGAAAGCGAACTGGGACGCGGCTCGACATTTCACTTCACTGCTGACTTCGGAGTCTCCTCGGATCAACACCTGCACGAACCAGCAGAACTCGCGACGCTCCAAGACCTGCCAGTTCTGGTCGTGGATGACAACTCCACAAATCGCCGCATTCTCTCGGAAATGCTGCAGTATTGGCACATGCAGCCAATCCTGGCAGACTCGGCCGAGGCCGCGCGGCAAGCTCTGAAACGTGGCGAAGTGTCGCAACACCCGGTCCGACTTATCCTCCTCGACCACCACATGCCGGGCGAGGATGGGTTTCATTTTGTCGAGAGCGTGCGAGGCATACTGCAAGGTGGCACCTGTCCGATTATCATGATTTCGTCAGGCTCAACACCGGTTGACGCCGATCTGTGCCAGAAGCATGGCATCAGCCGGCTCATGACCAAACCAATCAATGCGTCCGAGTTGCTGAACGAAGTTTTACGGCAATTCGGACGCTATCAGAAAGTGACACTGACCCAACCCGCAACCCATCCAGATTTCTTGCAAGTCCTTCCGCGCCGGGTCTTACTCGTCGAGGACAACGAGATCAATCGTCGTGTCGCAATGGGATTGTTACATACCCGCGGACACCAGATCGTCACGGCAGAGAACGGACAAGTTGCACTGGATACACTGGTCAAACAGGAATTCGATGTTGTTCTGATGGACATGCAGATGCCCGTTATGGACGGCTACGAGGCCACGACCGCGATCCGAAAGCATGAACATCAAACGGGTGGTCATATTCCGATTGTGGCCATGACAGCCGAAGCACTTAAGGGCGACCGCGAACGATGTCTGGCTGTCGGCATGGATGACTATGTCGCAAAACCGATCACTCCCACCGAGTTGTACCGCGCTGTCGAACGATTTCCCGCCCTGTGTCTTCACGTGGAGCCTGGACATGTCAGTTATTCCGAGCGGCAGGCAACTCTTGAAAAAGGGCAGCCCCCGCCATTGGAAACTGCGGCCCCAATTGAACCAGAAGTTCCGCAGTCCCCCTCGGAAGCTGATGCAGCCGGGACAGTACCAGTGATCGATTGGAACGTTGCCAAGCAGCGACTTGGCGAAGACCGGGAGATGCTGAACGAATTCGCCAATCTAGTGAGAACTCAAAACCCGTTACTGGTGGCCGACATGCGCCGCGCCATCGCGACCAAAGATTTCAAATTGCTACGGCTTTCGGCCCACACAATGAAAGGTTCCTTGGCCAACTTCGGAGCCGAACCGCTCGTCGAGGCCGCATTGGCCCTGGAGAATCTTGGGCGTGCCGAGTCATTCGACGGCGCGCCAGAATTGTTGGCGAAACTCGAAACGGAAGTGGCGCGGGTTCTTTCGGCGTTAGACGTCGGACCGCCTGAATAATAAGTTCGACACACTGGAGGAAAGTGCATGAAAGTCTTGATCGCGGACGATGATTCCGTATCACGCCGTCTGTTGCAGAATTACCTCCAAAAGTGGGGGTACGAGGTCACCGTCGCCATGAACGGTGCAGAGGCCTGGCAGTTGTTCGAACAGGAAGAATTTCCCATCGTTCTGAGTGACTGGATGATGCCCGAAGTCGATGGCCTGGAACTGATCCAGCGCATTCGCGCTTGCCCGCGCCCGAATTACGTTTACACCATATTGCTGACCGCCAGATCACAAAAGGAGGATCTGGTGAAGGGCATGGAGGCGGGTGCGGATGAATTTGTGAGCAAACCGTTCGACAAGGACGAACTGCGTGTCCGTATCCGGGCTGGCGAGCGAATCATCAGACTCGAAATGGAATTGAAGGAACAGAATCGGGCGCTACGCGAAGCTCAGGCCGCTCTCCTTCGAAAAGCAGAGTCGACCGGAGAATGATCGGGCCTGGCATCAGTTGTGCCAGTCGTTTGAAGACGATCTGTTATCCTGTTCGCGGCCACGAATTTAAGTCTTTTTTAAGACTTATCCCTGCGATCAAACGACTCATTCTTAACAGTACGCGGCACAAGACCGAGTTAACCCTCTCGAATCTCTAGAAAAATTGGCAACAGGATCCGCCGCAAAGTGAGACGCACGACGGTGATGGGTTGAGTTCGTGGTGCGGGCTGGCAATCGGTTCTGGCATCGCCTAATGTGTGACCTCTGGATCCGTGGCGAACGCCTTTGGAGCGGGTCCGTTTTTGCACCCTGGATCACCACACGGATCATGAGCGAACGTTGGATTGCCGACCGCATGACGCGGATTGATGCTTCGGGAATTCGCAAGGTTTTCGATCTTGCAGCCCAAATGAAGGACCCGATCAACCTGAGCATCGGTCAGCCTCATTTCGATACTCCACAGCCGATCAAAGACGCCCTTGAAAGGGCGGTCGAAGAGGGCAAGAACGCCTACAGTCAGACTCAGGGGATCAGCCCGCTGCTGACGAAAATCCAACATTCCGTTGACGCTCAATATCAGCAGACCGACCGCCAGGTGTTTATCACCAGTGGCACGAGCGGCGGATTGATGCTGGCCCTGATGACACTCGTGAATCCCGGCGATGAAGTCATCGTCTTCGACCCCTGGTTTGTTATGTACAAACATCTGGTCACGTTGGCAGGCGGCAAGGTGGTGGAAATCGATACCTATCCCGACTTCCGGATTGATGTCGAGAAGGTGCGCGCGGCCATCACGCCCAAAACCAAAGTCATTTTGTGCAATAGTCCCGCCAACCCGACAGGCGCGGTGGCCTCGGCCGTCGAATTGGAAGCTCTGGCAAAACTGGCCGCGGAAAAAGACGTCGCGTTGATCAGCGACGAAATCTACAAGGCGTTCACCTACGACGCGGAATTTGTCAGCCCGGCTCAATGGAACCCGCAGACCATTGTCATTGACGGATTCAGCAAGTCCCACTCAATGACCGGACATCGCATCGGCTGGTGTCATGGTCCGCAGCATATCGTTCAGCAGATGATCAAGTTGCAGCAATTTACGTTTGTCTGCTCACCACACCCTGTGCAACACGCGGCAGTGGTCGCCTGGGACTATGATATCAGCGACCGCGTCGCCGACTACAAACGCAAACGCGACTTCATGCTGCGCGAATTGAGCGGTGACTATGATATCCAGGGCGCCGGCGGCGCATTCTATCTCTTTCCACCGGCCCCCTGGGGCACGGGCACGGAATTCGTCAGAGAAGCCATTCAAAACAATTTGCTGATCATTCCCGGCAATGTCTTCAGCCCCCGAGACACCCATTTCCGCCTGTCTTATGCCGCCGATGATCGCATGTTGCAGCGTGGTGTGGAAGTGCTCAAGAAACTGGCCAAAAAGCCATAACATTTGCGTACGACAGGTTTTCAACCTGTCCGAAAGACTCTGCCGTCATCTTGAAAATCCACTGGACGGACAGGTTGAAAACCTGTCCTACGGTCGGGGATTGACTCCCACCTCCCGCGCCGTAAAATGCAATTGATCAGTTCTTTTACGATGGGAGTCTCAAAATCATGAGTGCAAATTCAGGCGGCTTGGGTTCCTCGTTCGAAAAACTGAGGCAGGAATTGGACAGTCTGCTTGAATCGGCTTGGAGCAATGGCGAAAAAGCCTTGGATCGTATGGGAATGCGTCCTTCACCTCCGGGCTTTGAACCCGCTGTGGAAGTCATTGAAACAGCGGAATCGATCATTGTGATTGCGGACATACCGGGCATCGAACCGAGTGGGGTCGAGGTCCAACTGGTCGGAAATGTGGTCACGCTCCAGGGAGCGCGGATCGCAACAGTTGTGGGAGAAGGGGATAAACGGCATCTGGCCGAGCGGCGTTGCGGTAAGTTCGCCAAGGCGGTTTCATTGCCTGTCCCGGTCGACCCAGATTCCGTTTCCGCAGATGTACGTCACGGTATTCTGACCGTCCGCCTCGGAAAATTGCACATCCTCAAACCACGCCAGATTCCGGTGAATATCGGCTAAGCCGTAGCATAAGCGTCTCGCTTGTGCGTTTAATTTGCTGGCTAGAGCGGTTTAACTTTGAGTTTGCCTGTGCCACTGCTTCGTGGTTGTAATCAATACACAAGCATTGATCGAGTGAGCGTGAATTTGCACTGCTTCTCGCTGAGTACAGCGGAAAGCAGTGGCACAAAGTCGATGTGAAACCGGAAGATGCAAGGTTAAACCGCTGTAGCGATTTCTGTAGCCAATCTCGTAAGAGATTAGGGCGGTTCGCTCCGCCTCAAGTCCGATGCCCAAGATTTGGCAACCTTGGCTACCTGAAAAAATGCTCACGGGCGCCAATGCGCCCAGATTGCGCCTTTGCCGGGTACGAGATCGGTAATCTGCTGCTCCGTCCGATCTGCCAGACGCATCACGTACAGCTGCCGAACTCCGTTACGTTTTGAACCGTATGCCAATCTGCTTCCATCGGGCGAGGGCTGCGGATGATAATGCAGGGTTCCCGAATCAGACTTGGTCAATTGCTCGGTCGTTCCGTCGACAGTGACCCGGAATAATTCCACGGACTGATCAACTTGAGCCGTGTAAAAGATCGACCTTCCATCGACCGACCAGACTGGAACATCGCTGCTGCCGCCGTGAAAGTCAGGGACGTCCAGAAATTCCATCACACCGCGGTAGCCGTTTCGATCGGCGAGTTTCCTCAATTCGTTGCCATCAGCACGAACCAGGTACGGGTGGCAATTGTAGTGCTCTCCCGACAGGAAGAGCACCAATTGGCCGTCCGGCGACCAGGTCGGCGCGAAGTTGAATGGCTTGCCCGTCTCTACCCGTCGCGCGTTCGAACCATCCGCATCGGC
>JAQGHT010000322.1 GCA_028291565.1 Planctomycetaceae bacterium
ATGCCGCCGATCTTGTCAGTGGACTTAAAGCCGATCGCTCGCAACAACTTTTGGACAGAATTCTGTGTTGCGGATGCGTTAAGCTGAATGGCCACAGGGGTCCCTTTCTTGCCCCCCGCCAACGTTCCAATTACCTGACCGCCGAACAGAATATTCATTCCCTTGAGCCCAATACCATCCTGTTTGATAACAGACAGTGTGTCCTTCGCCGCTTGACCTGAGACCGTGAGGGTAGACCCGGTAAACTGCATCGTTGGAGTGTCGATGTCCGATATCGTAGCGGAGCCATCAATGGCCACCACTTTCTTGGCCGAGATGTGATACTCGAGTGGTTGTAAGCTTAAAGTAATTACTGCGGGATCGTCTACGGGTTGGACCGTGACCTGGAACGTTCGGTTCGATGATGATGCCCCATCGTTCACTGTTACGGTGATAGTGACCGAGCCACTTTGATTGGGGAGAGGCGTTATCGTCACATTACGGTCCGCCCCGGTACCACCGAACGTAATATTCGCATTTGAGACCAGTGTTGGATTGGACGAGCTTCCCGTCACTATCAGGTTGGCTGCCGAAGTCTCCGGGTCGCTAATGGAGAATTGTAGACTCCCAGTCGCAAAATCCTCGAGCGTGGTCTGGTCTGTAATGCTGCTGAGTGCAGGATGCTCATTGATGTCAGAGATGTTGACAACCAGCAGTTGATCGAATGTCAGTCCGCCCTGATCAGTCACGCGAATACGCAGAAAATAGGTGTGCTGTACTTCATAATTCGTCGAAGGAATTATCGTCAGTGAATTGCCAGATACCGAAAAGCTGCCGTTGTCCGTGTCTCCGATACCAGATACCAGGCTGAACGAGAGGTCGCTTTCATTGTCGGGATCCGTTCCGCTCAGCACGCCGACAATTGCATTTGCGGCGTTATTCTCGGCGATCTGGTTCGTGGACAATGCGAGTCCCGTAGGAGCTTCGTTCACGTTGGTGAGGTTGATCGTAACGAGTCCCGTGCTCGTCCGGGCTGGTGCAGGGCCGCCATCACTGACTTGCACCGTCAGGACAAACGATGACTGCAGTTCGTAATTCAGCGGCACATTATTCGCCACTGAGATGACGCCGGTCGTTTGATCGATTGAGAAAATGCCCTGACTATTACCGTCAACAATGGTATAGGCAAAATTGCTGATCACGTCGGCGTCGGTTGCCTGGAGCGTGGTGACCGACTTGCCGTTTAGCGAATTCTCAGCCAAATTGACGCTGATGTCGTTCAGCACGGGATCGTGCAGATTTTCCCCCGTCAAACCGGCATCCGCCTGGATTTCGGTTGTCGTCCGAACACGATTGGAAATCCTGAAATTGTCGAATGTCGCTTGAGCCGGGGACTGACCGTTCTCGTTGGCACCAATCGTCAGATACGTCCGAAAAAACGTATTGATGGTAATGTCGTCATCGTTTTCAGTCGCAAATTGACTGTCGACGTAGAGAGCCATACGGTGTGCCGCGCCATCCCACGTCACGGCGAGATGATGCCATTCACCGGCAACCCAATTGTTGACGCTGTACCCCAGTCCTCGCCCGACATTGCGTTCCACAGCGGGCGTGTTCGGATCGTCACCCCATTGAATAAATTGTAGATTATTCGCACCGTCTACGACCAGCACCATACCGCCAGTGGCGTCATTGCCCGCCTGGAACAAGTAGAACGGCATATTGGTATTGCCGTTCCAATCGGGCCGTATTGAAAATTCGATACTGCCCTGACTGGGAAGAATGTTGCCGGCCAGCGGGTAATTGAGGTATCCCGTCGCGCCCACGTGGACCGCCTGTCCGTTCAACCCCGTGGTGAACGTGTCCCCTGCGCTGGACTTGGGAACCTGGCCGGTGCTACCGGTTAACGTCCCATCAAATGGCAATTTCAACAGGGCGTCGACGTCGGTCGCGGCAATCACCCGAATGATAAATGGCTTTTCGAATTTCAAGCCATTCTGATCCGTGACCTGCAGACGAATCTGGTAGGTACTTTGATTTGACGTGCTGGTAACGGGAGTCACCATCAGCTGATTGCCGGAGATCGAGAAGCTGCCGTTATCGATACTGCCAGTACCTTGGACCAGGTCAAAGGTAAACGCGTTGCCTGCATCGGGATCAACACCTGCCAAGGTTCCGACAACCGCATGGGCCAGATTGTTCTCTAAAATGATCGTCGAAGAGAGCGCAATGTCCGTCGGTGCCTCATTCACATTGGTCACATTGATCGTCATTTGCTTTTGTAGTACTAAGCCGCTTTGACTGACAGCTTGAACCCGGATCGAGTAGCTGGACTTCGTTTCGTGGTCCGCCACCGCAGTGACGTGCAGCTCATTGCCGACGATTGAAAAACTTCCGTTGTCGATACTGCCAGTACCAGGAACCAGGCTAAACGTAAACGTGTTTCCCGTTCCCGGGCCGGTCGCACTGAGTGTTCCGACGGTGGCGTTTGCAGCGTTATTTTCAGCGATCATCGACGGAGCCAATGCAATGTCTGTCGGAATATCTCTGGCCAGCACGTTGACGATTGCTGGTGTCGACGTCCCCTCGGTGCCATTTTGCAGATCATAAGCGCGGAACTGGATGACATGATCCCCGGTGCCCGCTGTATCCGTGTTCCATTCGAAAGTAAATGGCCCCAGTGCGTCGGACTGTTGGAACACACCGTCAACATAAAAATCGACACGTCCCAGCGCCCCGTCGTCAAACACGTCTGGCACCAGATCGACCATTCCCGTCGTTGACGTGGGCAGCGTGACTTGTACGAAGGGCTGTCCTTCCGTGGACGACAAATCACCGGACATCGATTTGAATTGATTGAGGTCCACGAAATAGCGCCACCAATTGTTCAACCGAAAATCAGTGCCGCGCCCCGTATAATGGGGCAAGTGGTTATACCACCAGCTCAGGTAGCCATATTGATCACCCAGAACGGGATCGGCCCATTCGTCAACGTTGACCAGTCGTGTCACACCCTGAAAATTCGGGTAGTTATACCAGTCGTCGGCATTGCTGAGCACCAGCGTTGTGTTGCTGTAGTCGTAGTCCTGCGTTCCATTGACGGGGAAGTGAACGTTGCCCAAGCCCCCCAGGCCTGATTGGTATCGATCCTGGAATGTGAACTTGTCCCAGTTGTTGTTGAGATGGTTTCCCTGGGGCGCATAGACGTGGTTCATCGTATTTTCCAGGCGATGTCCGAACGAGTGGATCGCCTCGCCCACTCCCCGCTCGAAGTTCAGTCCCATGATGGGAAAAGCACGCTGGCTGGGAATAGGTTGGACTGGACCATTGATAAAATAGGCTCCGGCGCCCCCCATCGCGGATTCATATGTGCCGCTGATCGGACCTGTATAGATCCAGACCTCGTCGAGTTCTCCGTCATCAATCCGCGCCGCAATATTGTTTTCTTGCGCGAAGCGGACATAATCGAAATGGGAACTCTGGTGAAAGTCTTGCGCTTCCCAGGCGGCCGCAAACGATTCATCCGTGTGTTGAAAGCCGTCTTCAAAATAGGGGTGTTCATCGACCACCTGGGTCTCGAGTTGATACTGCACCAGGCCGTGACTATCGGTGGCGAAGGTCGACACGACCTGTGCAGCCAGTGACTGCGGGTCTTGCCAGCCGTAGGCTTCGTGCTGGCGCAGGCCGCCGAAGTTCTCCATGATGGGATCGAAAATGTACAACAACACCTTCGGAGAAATGGCATCTGAATTGACGCCGGCGGGTGGCGGCGGCCCCGCCGGGGGCAGCCCCGTCAGATCGCGATTGACGAACTCCATTCCATCGTAATAAGCTTGAAATCCGTAGTCCCAGGTATCTTGATGGATCTCCATGCCTGTGACCTGGGTCATGTCAAACGAACCTACCGCAGCAACATTCCAGCTCGAATCACCCGCCATTGGCACACGCACACGAGCCCACTCACCATTCGGCATCAGGAGCTGCCGGGGAGTATACGTCACTTTGCCAAGAGCACTAGTCAGCACAATGATCGGCTGATTGCCCTGCCATGCCAGGGGGTTCTGGTTGTCGCCATAGACCCAGAAATCCAGCAGATTGACAGTCGTCAAATCCCAACCACCCGTAGGAGCGGCCAATCTGACACCCGTATCAAAACCACTGGCCGTGACAAAGTGCAAGGACTGTGTTCCCTCACGGACATGCGTGGTATCATCACTCACCGCCGTTGCCGCCTGATCCGAAGCGAAAGTCGTCCATGCCGACGCATTCCCTTCGGTCAAATCTCCGACCGGCACTGCCGAAAACATTAAGCGATCTTCGAGCAACAACACATGCTGTGCGAAACCGGTCGAGCGGTCAAACCGTTGCGGACGATCCTGGCCGAACACGCGACGTTTCCGATCGATGAAACCGCGGATCAGCGATCTGACAGACGTCTGGACAATATCACGCATAGGAATGTTCCACACCCAAGAAACTCTAGACTATATGGCACTGCATAATACTGTATAAGGTGTCATACTGCAAACGGACGGGGTGGCACTGTTTGGGACTCTAAAAAGCACGAAAGACGCGGCTCGGTAGCACCGTTCTCGATTGACGAAAGTCCGTTTATTGTGCCACTGCTTTCCCGTTGTACTCAACGGAGAAGCAGTGCCCTTCGTGGATCGAGCGCACTGCTTGGGATTGAGTACAATCCCGAAGCAGTGGCACGTGCTCTCGCTGGCTGGCGATCTGATTGTTCTTCCAGGATGGAGAATCCTGGTTCAAAATCCACGGGTCGCTCGTCGGTCAGTCCAAGGGACTTCCAATAGAGCCGGAAGGGTCCGATCAACCAGAATTGGAGATCCTGGCAATCCCATCCAATCGCGTGCGCTCGACCAAGCCCATTGTTCGGGACGATCCACCAAACCGCGCCGGACCGGATTCATGTGAATGTACTGCACCATCGCGTGCAAACTTCGAGGCTCGATCACATTCTCGTCATATCCCGAACCAGGTTGCCAGAAGCGGTGACACGTGCGAGTCTCATTCTTGACCTTCAATTGCGACAAAAAGTCTGGCGCATGTTTGGTCAAGTAGGCAATTGCCCGCGTTCCAACTGGACGCTTGATGCTGGACAAAATTCCGCGAACCGAGCCCTGACCAGGACGAACGGCGCCAGACTCCTCTGTGGCTCCTTCAATCAGATCAAATGGGGGCCACAGCAGCAAATGAACATGCTCAGGCATGATCACCCAAGCCCAAAGGTGAAAGCCGTGGATCGACCTGGCCTTGGCGAGTGCCTCGACAAACCATTGTCGAGTTCGATCTTTCGACAAAAGTTTCAATCTCGGATAACAGGAAAATGTCAAAAAATGCGGTTCCCCATTATCATAATGCCGAACCTGTTTGCGCGGGTGAGAAACGACAAGAGAAACGCCAAGACACGCATAGCATTGTTATCAGCGTAGACGCGGACGACAAATGTCGGAAATTCGAGATTCCGCACTCAAAACCGCTGGATTTATGAGGGTAGCTTTTGCCTCAAAGCGACTTTTGTCGGGCGCGTCTCAGGATTCAAATGCCATTGCCGTCAGGTGGCTCGGTCGGAGACCGGCCACAACGGCTCGGTGCGAAGACATTCGTTGGGTATTTACCGGTTGTAGCGATTGTGCCTTCCGAATGTGTGTGAATTGTACGCGAATACTTTGAGCCAGCTTGATTTCTGAACTACGTTTGCCTTGGTGGGCTGTTTCGATGAATCACGCTGGAGTCTCAAATGAACGTGACCCTATCACATCCGGTTTCGGGACCAACTACGTACACGAATAACGCGGCCGCCAACTCTGGACGATTGGTCTCTGCGCCCATCGTACGGTTTTCCGAAATCATCTCTGCTCTTTCCGTGGCCCTGGACATCACTCAGGGGCATCCAAAGGGCCACTGCATGCGATCCTGCCTGATCGGTATGCGGATTTCTGAAGCGTTGAAATTGCCGACGGCCGATCGTTCCGCCTTGTTTTATGCACTGCTGCTTAAGGATTTGGGGTGTTCCAGTAATGCGGCAAAAATGGCACACCTGTTTGGTGCCGATGATCAGCAACTTAAGCATTCCATGCGCCTCATTGACTTTACCAGCCCAATTCAGGCATTGACTCATTGTTGGAAGAACTGTGCACCGGGTGGTTCGACGATTGAGAAGCTGATGACAATGGCGGCGATCGTTCGGAGCGGCGCAGAAGGAGGCCGCAAGATTTCCGAGATTCGCTGCGAACGCGGCGCGGAGATCGCCCGCATGTTGCAACTGTCGGAATCGACAGCACGCGCGATCCTGGATCTGGATGAACTATGGAACGGGGGCGGAAGTCCATGCCGTCTCAAAGGAACTGATATCTCGCTCTTGGGACGCATCTGTGGGCTGGCTCAAAACGTCGAAGTTTTCTTCACTGCTTACGGATTGAATGCGGCCTGTGACATGGCGCGACAGCGTCGTGGCAAATGGTTCGATCCCCAACTTGTTGACGCGTTACTGGGTTTTCAACATGAAGCCGAATTCTGGAATCGGCTCAATGGTCCCGATCTGGTCGCTGATATCAGTCGGTGGGAACCTGAAGACGCGATGCTACTCGCGGACGACGATTGCCTCGATCGAATCTCGGAGGCGTTTGCCCGTGTCGTCGATGCGAAGTCGCCCTGGACCTTTCTCCATTCTTCGCGCGTCGCGGAAATCGCTGTGGGAATCTCCAGCCAGTTTGGCTGTTCACTCGGTTTTCAACAGGATATGCGGCGTGTGGGCCTGCTACATGATATCGGTAAACTAGGGGTTTCAAATCTGATTCTCGATAAGCCGGGAAAGCCTACCGAGGAAGAATACGCTCAAATTCGCAAGCATGCGGAATACTCTCAGTTGATTCTGAGTCAGGTGCAGTCGTTTCAGCAATTGGCGGAAGTGGCGGGGGGACATCATGAACGACTTGACGGTCACGGTTATCACCGTAGCCTGGCGGGAAACGAAATTCCATTCGCGACACGAATTCTCACCGTGGCCGATATTTATGAAGCGATGACAGCCAAGCGGCCGTATCGCGAGGCAATGGAATGGGAGCAGGTTCTGCAAATTCTTTCTAAAGATGCCGGTAAGGGCGTCGATCCTGAATGTCTCGAAGCGCTACGGATCTGGCTGGAAAAGCGTCAATTCGAATCGAGAGTGGAAAGCCAACTTGAGGCCATCGACCGACTTGTGGCGGAGCTGTAGAGCCGCACGAGGATCCTCGAATCGCATACTCGTGGGTTGCAGGCTTTGGCGTGTGAACAAACTGTTCTAAGCGTCTCCCGGGACTTTGCCGATTTTGCGTGAGTTGCAGACTTTCTGTAATTTACTGGATCTGCCATTTAGACTGTGTCGAGCCCAATGTAAGAAATGTGAGTCATCGAACTCTGCTTTGAACCGGGCAAGGATTCAAGGAACCGCGATGCGACCATGTCGTTCTTACGTTGCAAAATTGCAGAAGGATTTGCAATGGGCTCCAGATTGCTCATTCGCCAGGCAATAGTCCTGATCGTTCCACTGACGGTGGTGCTATTGGGACTGCCAGCTCCCCATTCGGGCAGACTGTTTGCGCAAAGCCCTACAGGGTCGAGTCCCGACGTCGATGGCGATCAGAGGTCCTCGTTGATCTATCCGTTGCGATCTCATCATGACGTCATCGACATCGAAGATGCCGGTTCACTGGATGACAAGGAATCCGTAGGGGTAGCGCAATACTCGTCCAGCATCTATCCTCCAACACCCGACCAGCAATCAGCGTCAGTTCCCCAGGCTGAACCAGTTCCTACTGGTCCGCTTGGGATTCAGGACGTCTTTCCCCTGTTCCGTGGTGACTCCAGTTTGCAGGGAGTGCCCCCCATCAGTGATCCAACTCTTCCATACGGTCTTGTTCAATTCACCGACTATGAGTCATTCCGCGGTGTCCCAGACGGAGTTTGGGGCAATAACGGAATTCACGTTGGTTTTAATGCCGCAAGCAGTCTTGGAAAATTCAGCGAACTGACGGGAATCGGAGTTCAAGCGGGTGGCTCGGTCGGCGTCTTCGACTGGACGGGCACTGACTATCGGGCCCACAATCAGGATGGCGCAGAAACTCAAGGCTTTTTCACTTATGGCCTGTATCGAAAACCAACCGAGGGTTTACCCATTACGGCTGGACTTGTGCAAGATTGGAGTGTCAATCATAACTTTGGCGTCTTTGGTCAAAGCCCCACACTGAGTCAGTTAAGAGCACAGCTTGGATATGCGACGAGTGCCAGCAACGAATTCGGGATCTGGGGTACGGCGCATGTCCTGAGCAGCACACACGACGTGACAGGCTTCGGTCCCGTCAAATGGCAATCGATCAATCAAATCAGCGGCTACTGGCATCATAAGTGGTTTGCGGGCGGCCCTGATTCGTGGCTGTCTGTAGGTGCTCCTGCCTCTTCCCGGCTGGCAGGCGGAGGCAGCATCGGGGATTACCTGGTGTCCGCATCCGCGGTCGCTCCGTTTAGTGACGCGGTATCACTTTACAGCAGCGTCACCTATATGCATCAGTCGTCCCATCGCAGCATCGCATCTGCAGGCGACGATGCCTGGGATTTCATCGTCGGAGTGAACATCTACCCCTTCCGCAACTCGCGTTCATCGACCGTCGCAGGTCAGCGTTGGATGCCGCTCCTGTCCGTCGCGAACAACGGCAGTTTCCTGGTCGATTCGAGCCAAAGCTTTTGATCAGAATTGCACCGTGCTGACGCACCCCACAAAAGTCGTGGTCTTCGGAGTCGGTTTCGCGCCGCGAGGCCGGAAATTTGCTCAGACGCAGTGCGCGAAGCGGCTGATTGCGCCAGATGCGCTTTGGAACAGCGCCAAGGGGCGTTTATCGCGTC
>JAQGHT010000369.1 GCA_028291565.1 Planctomycetaceae bacterium
TTTGGACAAGATCTGTTTGAAAAGTTTGAACGCCCGGCCGCGGTCTTGAACGATTCGCCAAGATCACCTGGGCTGGACTTGATCAGCCGCGGTGGCAATATCAAGATCATGCTCAAGTGAATAAAAAAGGCCCGGTACCTTTACAGGTACCGGGCCAGGGTGGTCTGAACATCCATGTTCACGACCCGCGCTTCCGTGCGCGAGATTTCATCACTTCCTTGAATCTCAAGTCGGCTCCGCCGATTTCTAACTTCCATCAGCTCCGCTGATTCAACATATTCGGCTCCGCCGATCATCAACAAACATCGGCTCCGCCGATTTCTGACCACTGCCGGCTCTGCCGTAATCCGATCACCACGAGTTCCGCTGATCTCCCCACGCAATTGGCTCTGCCAATTCGGCCCAGCGACAACTCCGTTTCCCACTGCCGCAGCTTGTGTGCGATTTGATCAGTGAAAGTTCGCACGGTTCCATCGCTTGAACAACAGTCATGATCAATCCGACACGCCGGCATTCACCCCACCTCGGAGCTGTGCCTCGGGGGGCAGTCCTTGCCCCCCGATGGACAGACACAAACCGTGAGCTTCATGGTCGAGACTCAGCTCACGTTAGGGCAAGCAATCCGTACGCCCTGCTCCTTCCGCAAAGCCCGGCAGCCAGCGGATTCGAACACATAGAAGCTATCCGACAAATGGCCGTTGATCGAAACCTGACTTCCGTCAGGAAACTCCAAATTGCAAAGCCAGACTACGGATGTCTCGGACGGACACTTAGTCGTGACGCGAAAATCTTTTAAAATCCCTGACAACCCCGGCTCATGGGCATTCAAAGGCTCGTGAAATTCACGATGCGTTGCAGTCCCACAGTGGCTTTGCCAGTCTTGGCGAAACGTACAGATCTGACCGAATGTATTCGATCCTGTCAGATTCCGTTCGTACCACCGAATACTTGTGTGGCAATCGCGTCAAAATCCGGGGTTAACCTGGCCAGATATTCCTTCCAGGCCGTGCTGTCCCAAATCTCGGCGCGGTCATGCACACCCACGATCACTACTTCTCGTTGCAGGCTGGCCATCGTGGCCAGCCGATCAGGCAAACGAACTCTTCCTTGACTATCGAGATCCAGCTTTTCGGCCTGGGCGTAGAATAGCCTCATGTAATTGCGGACATCCGTGCGGTAGGCCGGCTGCTGTTCGATCTTCTGAGCGAATCTGTCGAATCCTAAGGGTGAATACAGCGCCACACACCGGTCTGCACCAGGAGCAGCATAAAGAAACGTCAGTTCCCCTTCACCAAACTCATCTCGCAAACGTTTAGGCACGGCGATACGGAGTTTTTCATCCAAACTCCTCTCGTATGTGCCGGTGAGGGCCATGTTGTTACTTGGGAGAAACGTCTCGAACTCACGAAGCTGCAGGAGATTAGCCGACCGGCCAGAATCAGCCGGCAGCACCATTTTTCCCCACTGGCCCCCACAGATCACCAATTTACCATCGCATCCGGAACGGTCAAGTCTGAATCATGAGAATTCGGGGGGACTTTCGCGGAATGATTTAAGTCTTGATGCATCCACTGTTTAGAATTGTGCTGTGGTTCACCGAAAAGTAACCTATGAGACCTTGCGTACAGTCAACAGTACCAAGACACATTGGTTAAAGTTTTCCCCATTTGGCTCCGCAGGACGTTGCGAAAACTCCCCGAAATGTGCGTAATCAGCATCGCTGTGAAGAGTTACGAAAGCGACATATACCGGGAAATGACGGTTCTGGAGACCTCGGACGTGACCTGGAGCATCTGCTCGAAGAGAAATTTGGGATTCGACGAAAGGAATGCAGAGACCGGTTTGCCCTTTGAGACGCCCATTGGCACGATTACAATCAAGCGACCGTTGATGTGTCAGCCTTTAGTTCAAGTAAACATGATAAGTGGGTCTCAAGACATGGCAGTTGACGCTCTGGCGACACTTCGGAATTGGGGCCTCAATCGGTGGGTGTCGAGCAAGCCACAAACTCTGAACTGTCGCTCAGCAGCCCTTTGTTTCGCTGCTCTGGTTGCGTTTTTTTGTGCGTTAGTTCCGACCGCGAATTCGGCAGAACCGGCTGCAGCGCCGGCCGCTGAGGTCGTTGATCCCACCCATGTGCAGTTCTTCGAACAAAAAGTCCGTCCACTGCTGGTGACAAAATGTATTGAGTGTCACGGTCCGCAGAAGCAGAAGGCTGGCCTCAGGCTTGATTCACGAGAAGCAATCACCAAAGGCGGCGATACGGGAGCCGCCATTTCTCCTGATGCTTTACAAGCCTCATTGCTGCTGGAGGTCATCAGCTACAAGGGGGATTTGAAAATGCCCCCCAAATCGAAGTTGACTGATGCAGAAATCGCCGATTTGACGCGCTGGGTGAAACTCGGCGCCCCCTGGACCAAGGAACAATCTGCAAATCCGCCAATGCCGTCCGGCGCGGGCTTCAAGATCACCCCCGAGCAGCGCGCTTTCTGGGCCTTTCAGCCGATTGCAGATCCACCTCCCCCCGCTGTTCAGAATACGGCATGGATTCAATCGCCGCTGGACCGTTTTGTCCTTGCCGAATTGGAATCCCAGGGTCTGCAGCCTGCTCCACCGGCCGACAAAAGGACCCTTATTCGGCGGATCACTATTGATCTCACCGGATTGCCCCCAACACCTTTGGAAATTGCCGACTTTATGGCCGATTCGCGGCCAGACTCACTCGCGCAGCTTGTGGATCGTCTGCTGGACTCACCACGCTACGGCGAACGCTGGGCTCGACACTGGTTGGACGTTGCGCGGTATGCCGATTCCAATGGACTCGATGAAAACCTGGCCTACGCCAACGCCTTCCGTTATCGTGATTATGTCGTGCGGGCCTTCAACCAGGACAAGCCATTTCACGAATTCATGCGGGAGCAGATCGCGGGCGACTTGCTACCTGACAGCGGAAATTCGCAGATGCAGCAGGACCGT
>JAQGHT010000376.1 GCA_028291565.1 Planctomycetaceae bacterium
GCTGTACTCGGCGGAAGCAGTGCAAAGACACGCTCGAAACAGCACTGCTTGAGGATTGAGTACAACCCCAAAGCAGTGGCACAGACAAACTCAAGGTGAATCCGCTCTAGTTCCAGCGTTGGCTTCAAGCATGCTCCACGGCGAAAGACTTCCACAAAAGACTTGTACAAATGGTAATCGAGATCTGGAATCACTTGAGCGGCTGCATTTGGAATTCTAACTCCGTTCGAAGGCGCGCTCAAACGCGCCGGCACCCAATTGGGTTTGAACTGGCAGGCGAATTGCTCGAATCGCGGCACTTCCTTTCCGCCGCGACTGTTGTCATACCCGGAGTGGAAGCGTCCCAGGTGGCGCACATCTCGCATGCTGAAGCGAGAAAAGCCAATCAACAGACGATTAACACGCCATTGGGGCCCGTCGATCTGACGCTGCACCAAAACGGGACCAAGGTTCACGGCACGGCTGTTGTTCATTTGACTCCGGGACCAACTGTCCCCAACGTGAATTTGTCACCGATCCGGTTCAAAGCCCAGTTCAAAGACTTCCAACTGGTCGGTCAATTCACGGGGAAGTACACGATTCCTCTATTAGCCGGCCCGGCACAACGCTTCACGGGAACGTTCCACGCGGGACTCGATCCAACGAATCTCGCGAATGTGGCGATCCACGTCACGGTGAAAACAGGCAAGGTTGTGATTGCCGATCAGGACTTCACAGTCCCGCTTTCTTCATTGACCGGCCTGTTGCAGCAGGCGAATGGTTAGGCCCCCTTAAAGGCTGACAAACAACCTGATTTCTCTGTAGGCGATGTCTCTCCGAGACTCGCAGTTGAAGAGTTTGCCGTTCAGGCAAACTCTTCGACGTACCAGTTGTTTGGCCGGTTCTTAGTCTTTAGATTCTTCTTCATCAGCTTCTGGATGAACCAGGACAAATGACGCGCGGACTGGCGGCGGCATCACGGAATGCGGACCTCTTACGCTCTTCCAGATGATTTCATTGAACAGCAGATCGTCCGCCGCGTCTTCTCGAGCGAGGTTGAGTTTCTCCGAAAGATCAGCACCCCAGGCCGTTTTCGCGTTGACCTCTGTCAGATCAACTTGAGCCGGACGGTGGCGAAATGGCATGACATCAGGCTGAGCCTGGAAGGACGCATACATCGGCAATGCGGAAGCATCGAACTGGCTCATCGGTTTCAGACCCAGAATCAATTCCATTGTCCGCAACATGCTGGACGTGGAATACATGTTCGAGTCCACTGTCCGCCGCTTTGTGTAGGGGCTGATTGCCAGTGCGGTTGTCCGATGTGCGTCGACGTGATCAGAACCATTTTGGGCGTCGTCCTCGACAATAAAAATCGCAGTCTCTTTCCAGAACTTACTGCCGCTGACGGCCTCCACGACCCTGCCGACCGCCAGGTCATTATCGGCGACCATCGCAGTGGGAGTCGGCGCACCCACGCGTGTCCCCGACGTATGATCGTTTGGTAATCTCAAGACAATGAACTGCGGAAAGCCACCGTTCGCTTCATAATTCTTCAGTTCTTCAATGAATCGGTCAGCCCGTTTCTGGTCTGAAACACCAAGGTCATAGCCCCAGAAGAAGGGATCGAAATGGCCCTCCAGACTCTTCACTTTGGTCGTCGCTGGCAGCCCGGCTTTTGTCGGATTGGTCACGAATTCCCCATAACTGCGATAACTGACGCCCGCTTCCTGGCAACGGTCCCAGATATAACCGCCCGAGGGAAATGCGATCGGCAATTTGCCTTCACTCGGATAAGTGAATTTGCCTTTTGCCCCACGGTAGTTCAGCGGCCAGGTTTTTTCGACGAAATCAGTGGCATAAGCCGCCATGCTCCACTCGTGGCCGTCAGCGCTGACTTCTCCGTCGACATAGAAATTGTCGAGCAGGACAAATTCCTCAGCCAGCGCATGCAGGTTCGGTGTGACACGTTCCGGAAAAATGCACAGGCTGGGATCACCGTTGCCTTGCTTCAAATCGCCAAAAACCTGATCGTAAGTCCGATTCTCTTTGATAATATAGAGGCAGTGCTTGATGGGGCTGGAGTCGCCGACTTTGGCTGGAATCGGATTATCCTTGTCGCGAAATTCGTTCCTGGCTCCCCGATCAGCTCGTAGCGGACTGCACTCAAAGGCCGTCTTGGTAAAGACCGACATCTGCTCGGGCGTCGGGGTCTTGAGCGTCGACAAGGTCCCGCGAAAGATTCCGGCGATATACTCACGCAATGTCCGGGCGACCTCGTCATTCTTCGGGTTCATTCCCTGTCGATTGGCTTTGGGCAGCAATCCTTTGCCATTCGTCACATACAATTCCCCTTCCCGGCCGAATCGAACCGACGTGGGATACCATCCGACGGGAATATAGCCCAGTGATTTACTCGTGCCGCGCTCGGAGACGTTGAACAGTGCCAGATTGTTGTTGTCGGCATTGGCCACGAGCAGCAATTGGCCGTCCGCCGACAACGAAAGGCTGTTTGGAGTACTGCCATTCGGGGACTGGGGATAGAGCGCGCTGCTGATGACCTCCAGCTGTTTGCCGGATTCGGTATCCAGCACGACGACATGATTGGAATTGGCACAGGCGACGTACAACGTCTTACCGTCCGTGGACAACGCCATTTCGGTGGGATGCGAATCCACCGTCCAGGTCGCGTCCAGTTTCCGAGTCTCGAGATTCACAACCGCCACGGCTGCTCCGCCCCACAGCGAAACATAAACGCGTTTGCCGTCAGGTGTCGGAAGCGTCGTGTAAGGATAGCTTTTCGGTGGCAACGCGATCCGTTGTGCCTGCTCGGGATTCGCGATC
>JAQGHT010000407.1 GCA_028291565.1 Planctomycetaceae bacterium
TCCTCTTTGTGATCTCTGTAATAGGCGATCATATCCATTCGAGACGGCTGGTATTTGGAGTGCGCCTGTGATCCAATATACATTTTGGCCGAATGTTCATCTTCAAATGACGCCTTGTGCTCTTCGAGATTAAAGTTGTTCTTTTTGAACATCTCTTCCAGTTCTGACACGCTGGCGACTTTGTTCGCATCCATCATCTGCTGCAGATGCTCGGTCCATTCCGTAGCGATGGCTTTCTTCATACCTTCCAGTTGCTGCTTCTTGAGTCCCGTTTTCGCCGCATGTACGAGCATTTTCCGTTCAATCGCGCGTGGCAGCGATTGATACAGCAGGATCACCCGGATTTGATCCATCATTTCGGGCTTATAGTTTTTGCCAAATTGTTTCTTGAGTTCGCTTTCTTTATTTGTCAAAGCATTGATTGCCGGCGCGAGAATTTCTCCAGCGAAAATTGGCTGGCCATTCACGGTGGCGACAATGGTCCCATCTTCAAACTTGGGGAAGGGATCCTTTTCGCTGGACGGCATCTTGACTTGTTCGATGCCGGAAGAGTAAGCCGGGCCCTCTTCGTCGGGCGTCTGTCCCACTTGAGTCGTGGTCCGTTTCGCGGACGCCTGTTTGATTGGACGCTCACCCTCCTGGAGCAAGTCATCCTCTCTGTCGGCAGCCTGCTGGTTGACGGCGGACTGAACGGCGGTCGAATTCTCGGCCAGCTGAGTTTCCCGCGATTGGCGCAGTTCTTCCGCAGCCAGTTTTTTACGCTGGATTTGTTCCATCGGCAGGCGTGGCGGGGGAGGACCCACGACTGGATTGTCGTATTTGGCCGGGCCCGTCCCCTGACAACCGCAGCACAGCAGTCCGACGGCAATCAGTTGTAACACAGGACGCATGGTCAGCCTTCCCTGGCTGAAATCTGCCCCAACCACTTTTCGTGCATCGGATCGCCTTCAAGCGTTCCTCCGGAACGTCTGGTGCCACCTCATCGAGGGACTACGAACCGTTCTAGCAAATCGTGGCGGAGTGTATATGAAATTCGCTGTTTATCGCAATATCGGTTTCGTCAATGGTCGATCCAAAGTCCCAACGCCCCCGGGTTTTGTCCCGGTGGGTCTTCGGCCTTTGCCCGACTAACTCAATCCGCCATCACTCACACTTTGGATCAACGGCGGTGTGTCGAGTTTGTTCAACAGGGATTTGAGAATTGAAACCATCTTCTCAGGTGGAACTGCGGGGTCATCAAGCAGGTAATAGGCGTGGCGTTGGTCTACGATTCGCAACCGGCTTCCCAACAGCAAACCCAATTCTCTGATGCGGTGCCCGTTGCGATAGCCGAAAACGGCAAACTTTTCCTCAAGATGAATATCGTCAATCTGCCAAGCATGCGCCAGCAATTGTAATTCCTTCAACTCGAATAACAGTTCCGCCTCATGCGGTATCTGACCAAATCGGTCCCGCAACTCATTGACGAAGTCGCGCAGCTCGTCAATTGAGGCGATTTGGGAGATGCGGCGGTAAACTTCGATTTTAGGCCGACCAGGGGGAATGAACGATCCAGGCAGAAATGCGGAAATGGGCAAGTCGATCGAAACGTGCCGCACTTCGCGGAGCGGTTCTTTTTTCATCTGCCGTACCGCATTCTCCAACAGCTGACAATAGAGTTCATATCCAATGGAAGCGATATGTCCGCTTTGCTCCGTCCCGAGAATGTTGCCGGCTCCGCGGATTTCCAGATCGCGCATGGCGATCTTGAATCCGGCTCCCAACTCGCTGAACTCTTCAATGGCTTTCAATCGCTTGGCAGCCGTGCCAGTCAGGCTTTTGCCTTCTTCCAGCAGCAGGTAGCAGTAAGCGCGATGTTTATAACGTCCAACGCGCCCGC
Source organism: Planctomycetaceae bacterium (assembly GCA_028291565.1). Classification (GTDB taxonomy): domain Bacteria; phylum Planctomycetota; class Planctomycetia; order Planctomycetales; family Planctomycetaceae; genus JAKFVC01. The sequence continues at coordinate 1,880 of JAQGHT010000407.1, forward strand.
GCAGTTGATGCAAATCCGCCAGACCATAATTCTCGGCCTGGTGAATGAAGATCGTATTCGCCATCGGAATGTCGAGGCCACTTTCGATGATCGTCGTCGCCACCAGGATATCAATCTGGCCGCGTACGAAGTTGTACATCGTCTCTTCCAGCGGACCTTCTGACATCTGCCCGTGTACGATGCCGATCGTCGCTTCGGGAACGATCGCTTGCAAACGATTGGCGATGACCTCGATGTCGTAGACACGGTTATGGACAAAATAGACTTGTCCGCCGCGATTCAGTTCTCGGACGATCGCTTGGCGAATCAGACTTTCATCAAACCGGCAGATGCGGGTTTCAATCGCCAGCCGGTCATGAGGTGGAGTTGTCAGATTGGAAATATCACGAATCCCCAGCAACGAAAGGTGCAGGGTCCGGGGGATTGGCGTTGCACTTAACGTCAGAACTTCGACTTCCAGTCGCAATTTTTTCAGCCGCTCTTTGACATCCACGCCAAATCGCTGCTCTTCGTCGATAACCAGCAGGCCCAGATCTTTGAACGCGATATCCTTTTGAACGAGCCGATGTGTTCCGACAACCAGGTCCACAGACCCGCACCGCAAACCCTCCAGGACTTGCTTGGCCTCTTTGGCCGTGCGGAACCGGGAAAGAACTTCAATGGTAAAGGGGAACTCAGCCATTCGTTCCGTAAAACTGCGAAAATGCTGTTCAGCCAAGACCGTCGTCGGGACCAGTATCGCAACCTGCTTTCCGTTATCCAGGGCCTTGAACGCGGCTCGCATCGCGACTTCCGTTTTGCCGTACCCGACATCACCACAGATCAGCCGATCCATGGGCTGTGGACGTTCCATATCCCCCTTCAGGTCGGCGATGGCGCGAATCTGATCATCCGTCTCCTGATAGGGAAATGCCGCTTCAAACTCTTCCTGCCAATGGCTATCGGGAGGGTAGCTGTTGCCTGGTTTCAAAGCGCGTTGAGCCTGCAGCTGCAGCATTTCGCTAGCCAGATCCATCAAGGCATCAGCGACCGCCTGTTTTTTTCGCTCCCAGCTGCTGCCACCCAGCTTCGAAAGCAAGACTCCACCGCTGGCCCCGCCGCCGACGTATTTCTGCACCAGGTGAATCAGCGACACCGGGACGTAGACTTGCACTTTGTCGCGAAATTCCAGCGCAAGATGCTCTTCGGTCTGTTCATCTTTGTGCATCAGCTTCATGCCGCGGTACCGCGCGATGCCGTGCGACAGATGGACGACCAGGTCTCCTTCATTCAGTTCTAGAAAACTGTCGATTGCCCGGCTTTCGACAGAACGCTTTTTCGTCGTCCGGCGAATATCACGGCGGCTGAACAGTTCGTGATCACTCAGGACCACCAGTCGTTCAGAAACAATTCGAAATCCACGGGCGATATAGCCCTCGCAGAGTGACACCCGTTCGATCAAAAAACCAGGCGTTTCCTCCAATGCCGTTGGCAATTCCTCAGCGGATTCTGATTTCGCGAGTTTGCTCTTCTTGTCGGTCTTCTTTTCGGTTTTCCGTGACAGCGGCGTTTCAGCGAGTAATTCCGTGAGTCGCTCTCGCTCGCCCACATTGTGGCACGCCAACAGAACGCGCTCTTCCTCTCCGATGACGCCAGCGAGTTCGATCAATGCCTGATTGCCCGCACCCGTGAAGCGTTCGATTGATTCAATCCGCAAATGGCAACTGGCTTCAAAACTCGCACCGGAAATCGCCGCAATCGAGATTGTCGGCCGCTCAGTGCAGCGTTTCAGTGTCGCGTCGACGGAATAGAAACCCCGTGGGTTATCCAGGCGTCCGAGATAATGCCGCCCCTCTTCAAGCATGTCGCTGAGCTCAACCAGGGCAATCCAGGTTCCAGGAGGTAATGCGTCAACAAAATGACCGCCACCCAGCCACGTTTGCGTCGCATCCGTCCCATGAATTCGCGGCGAGAGAAACGTAAGCTCAATCTGTTTAAGATCTTCCAGCTTCTTTTGGGTTCCGGCATTGAAACGCCGAATCGATTCGATCTCGTCGCCGAAGAACTCAATCCGATACGGATCGGTCGCATCCGGAGGAAAGACATCCAGAATACCACCGTGCATTGCGACTTCGCCGGGCAACTCGATCACGGGAACACGATCGCACCCCTGCGATACCAGCCAACGCAGTAAATCATCGGGTTCGATCGATTCACTCACATGCAAGATGCGGGTGGCGTCAGCGATTTCGTCAACAGTCGGAACGGGTTGCAGCAGGGCCGGCAAGCAGGTCACCAGGACTTTCGTCTGGCCCTTTCGCAGCGTTCTCAAGACCCGCAAACGGGCTCCAAACACCGAGTCCTTCGCGTCCCCTTCGCGTGGCAGAGTCTCCCAACCGGGAAAGATTTCGGGGGCTTTTCCGTTCAGCTCTTCCGCCAGAAAGCCAGCCAGGTCGCCGGCGAATTCGTCGATCTCACTCAGTCGAGGTAAGACCACTACCAGGGTCGAAGTGACCTCTTCGGCGAGCACAGCGCAGGCCAGCGCGCACGCTGAGCCCCAGGCTCCATCGATTGTCGCCGCCTCTCCGCGATGCAGAGCGGCCAGGACTTCCGAGAACCCCGTTTGCCGACGCAAGATCGGCAGCAGTTCCGGTAATTCGCTCACCCGAGTCATGTTCCACGTCGACGTAGCATAAGCCTCTGGCTTGTGCGGTAGATTTCCCGTAAACCCATTCGTCTTCATTAAACGCACAAGCCAGAGGCTTATGCCACGCAATCCGTTACGGCTCCAGTTCTGCCCACCGCGAATACGCTTTTAACAGCTCGGCGGCGATCGTTTCCAAGCGGCTGGTGACCTGACGAATTTCGCCCGGAGCTTTTTGATAGAACGTCGGATCCGCCAGTTTTTCCTGCAATTTCGCCTGCTCAGCTTCCAGAACCTCAATCGCCTTGGGCAGCGCGTCCAATTCTTTCTGCTCTTTGAAGCTCAATTTTTTGGGCTTCTCGGTCTTCAAGTTGACATTGGATCGCGATGCTTCTGGTTTCAAGCCGGTTTGCGGAGTTGATGACTCGACCGGCTTTTGTCGCAGCCAGTCATCATACCCGCCGGCATATTCCTTGACTTGACCGTCGCCCTCGAAGACCAAGGTACTGGTGACGACGTTGTTGAGAAACGCGCGATCATGGCTGACGACCAGTAACGTTCCCGGGTAATCGACTAGCATTTCTTCGAGCAGCTCCAGAGTTTCTGCATCCAGATCGTTCGTTGGTTCGTCCAGGACCAGCAGATTGGACGGTTTTGTGAACATCTTGGCCAACAGTAACCGATTGCGTTCGCCACCGGAGAGATAACGCACGAGGCTTCTGGCTCGTTCCCCCGTGAACAGGAAATCCTGCAGATAACCAAGGACGTGTTTCGAGCGTCCGTCGATCATCACGGTGTCGCTGCCCTCGGCCACATTTTCGATTGCCGTTTTTGATTCATCGAGTTGTGCGCGAAGCTGGTCGAAATACGCAACCTGCAATTTGGTTCCGAATCGAATTGTCCCTTCGGTCGGAACCAGCTCGCCCAGCAGAATCCGCAGCAACGTCGATTTCCCGGCCCCGTTCGGGCCCAGGATGCCAATCTTGTCGCCCCGGAAAATAGTCGTTGACACGTTTGACAGGATGACCCGCTCGTCAAAGCGGTGGCCGACGTTCTGTGCGTCGAGCACTAAATTGCCTGAACGTTCGGCGTCCTGAGCTTGAATCCGCACATTACCGGTCTGATTCTTCCGAGCCCCCCGTTCGGCCCGCATCTGCTCGAGCCGTTTGACGCGGCCCATATTTCGCACATTGCGCGCCTTCACGCCACGACGGATCCAGGCCTCTTCTTCGGAAAGCTTCTTATCAAACAGGGCTTCCTGCTGTGCTTCCGCATCCAGGGCCGCCTGTTTTCGCGCGATAAAAGTGTGATAGTCACAAGTCCAGTCAAACAATCGGCCGCGTTCAACTTCGACGATCCGGGTCGCCAATCGTTGCAGGAACATCCGATCGTGCGTGACGAACATCAGTGTGACGGGATCTCGCAACAGGAAATCTTCCAACCAGCGGATCGAGTCGATATCCAGATGGTTTGTCGGTTCATCCAGCAGCAGAATGTCGGGCTTGGCGACCAAGGCCTGAGCCAGCAGGACGCGGCGTTTCATTCCTGATGAAAGCGCTTCGAACTTGGCTTCGGGATTGAGGCTCATGCGATCGATGACGTCTTCGACCTGTTGCTGCATTTGCCAGCCGGTTTCGACATTGACTTCATGATGCAACTGATCCAGCTCCTGCTGAGCCTGGGGGTCAGCCTGTATTGCGAGCTGTTGAGTCAACGCATGGATCCGCGCGACAATCCGGCCTTGTTCCCCAAGTCCCGTCGCCACTTCATCAAATACCGTGTGATCGGCCCCGGCGGGAACTTCCTGAGCCAGCCGGGCGATCTTCATCCCCGGTGCTCGTTCGACGTCGCCTGCGTCGGGCTTCAAGTCGCCGTGCACCAGTTTCATCAGCGTCGACTTGCCTGCACCATTGCGGCCCATCAAACCGATTCGTTCTCCCGGTGTGATCAGAATTGTGACGTCATCCAGAACATTCGCGCCGCCATAACTGAAAGTAACATTCCGTAACTGCAACCAGGCCATGCCAACCTCAGGGATTCATCCCGTTAAAAAATTCTTGATGCGGGACGAATTTCGAGCACTGTCGCCGCGCGAGAAGTATATACGAAGGGGCCTAGAATTGGACACCAGACGAAGCCGGAGTCAACAATCAGCTGGAGTTCCGCCTTCCGATTTTGAAATTAGGCTGCTTTGACGCGGCGAGCAGTTCCTATCATACCATCCCGGAGGGATGACAGATATTAGCCGGTGGTTGAGCGCAGCGACACCGCCGGTTTTGGCGTAATTGATAGTCTCGACCCCGGCAGGGGTCGCAGAACTTTGAGAGAGGTTTTCACGGACTCGTCGACCCACATTGAAAACATATCGGATCCAATCGCTGTGAATTGGAAAATCTGCGATCCCTCCGGGATCGATTTCCACATGTTCGCATCATTCCGGTGGTGTCGCTGCGCTCAACCACCGGCTAATATCTGCCACACCTACCGGGGTGAAAAACATGCCTACCGCGAATTGCTTTGAGCTGAGCGGATGATAGGCGTTCATCGTGCCGAATCGGCGACGCAGCCAAAACGGCGCTTCTTCAAAACTGAAATCGCGATTAAAACGGCTGCTATTTTGAATGGTCGCGAGGTCGCGCGTTGAACCAGCATTTGTCTGCTGCTTGTTCAATTTCAGCCAGATTGGCGAGAGTTTGGACCGTGCGGTGGCCGGTCCAACGGTTCGCGGGAGATTTCCACTCCACCGAGATCTCATCCTGTTCTAATCCCCCCTCGGACGCGATTTTCAAAACATAACCTAATAAAAATCGGTTTGAGGGGTACACAGGTGCATGCAATAAATCCAGGGAATCTCGTCCGGGTAGCAACAACTTCTGCTTCGTTCGGATGCAAGCTTCCAGTCCACTCGTTACCGAATACCTCCAGGCATCACGCACCGGCAACCAGGCCGGCAATTTGGCCGTTCCAGAATCGTTCACCAGAATCAGCAATTCTTCGCCATGTTCGGCATACAGCCCCCATGCGGGCCAGAGATCGCAAACTCCAAATGGCTCAAGACATGGCCAGATAACGGCCCAGCCAATGAGAACTGCGGCAAAAATTGCCCCGCGGCGTTGGACGGGGCGCTGAGGGGATTCCATTGTTGTCGGGCCACCGAGAGTTGGCCCGGTTTCAACAGGCCGGGGCCTGGAAAACAGGATGAAATTCAGAACGATAAAGAAAACGTTCCAGATCAGCACGCCGTTCTGATGCTGCAATCCGAATGGACCGAGAATCAACAACAAAGCAATGTGCATTGCACAAGCTGCCCATAACCCGATACGCCGGGTTTTCGAACAGGTGAATGCCAGTGCGACGACAATTTCCCCAATGGGAAACAGTAATGGCCAGAATCCGAAAACAGGTGCACCTCCGCCAATGACCTTGTTAACTCCGATTATCGACGGTTCGAGCCTGATGATCGCGAATGCCGTTTCCAAAAACCGTTGTCCCAAACCATGACAGAAAGAAACATCCAGCTTCGAGATTCCCGAATAAAAGTAGATTGAAACGGTCAGTAGCCGCAGCAATCCGAACGCCAGTCGCGACGGGGCTGTCGCCAGCACCAAAGCCATCAGGATCAATTGATACATCCAGGGCTGAGTCCGCTGCTGATTGAGCAGCACGAGTCCCATTGCGGACGTGGCAAAAGTCAACAAACCGATCAGATTGCCCCGCCCTCCAACTGGCGCGAAGAAGATAGCTGCCAAGCCGCTGCTCATGATCACTAACAGCGCTCGATCAACGATTATTGGAATGGCACAGCCCCAGGAGAACCACGGGACTTGTGGAAAGTGTGTCGAAGGCCACCACAGCGGCCACGTGGCCAGGATCAGGCACAGCGTTCCGGACACAATCAGCCACTGGAGCCGTTCCAGCCGCTGCGTAGGACAGGTTTCCAACCTGTCCGTCAAAAGTGAAAAGTACATTCCGAATAAATCTCCGAGACAGGTCAGAAGCCTGACTTACGAGGTAAATCCTAGTCGCTGGGGTCGGGCGTTCAAATTTCACATTTGGCCGAGAATGTGCCGGAGTCATAAAGTCTTCTTCCTCGACGACCCTCTCTGGCTTCGTCCAAGCATTTTCGCGGGCCAAATCTGAAATTTGAACGCCCGACCCCTTCCGCACCCCCGCGGCGCCCGATTGTGACGGACAGGAATGTCCGTCCTACATCATCAATCTCGCAATTGTTTCGCTAATAATTCAATCGGATGCATGGCGTGTTGTTCGGTTCCGTCTTCGATTTGATGCCGACAGGAAAAGCCCGGAGCAATCACCGGCCCCTTGCGATGCTCTTCCACCGCCGGAAACAGCACTCGTTGACCGATCTGCTGACTGACGTCGTAATGATCATACCCAAACGCGCCAGCCATGCCGCAACATCCCGAATCGACCGGCTGCACCTTCAGATCGGGAATCAACTGTAATGCGCGCTGTGTTCCTGACATCCCGACCAAAGCCTTTTGCTGGCAATGTCCGTGTACGAGTGCCGTTTGTGGCAATGGCGTCAAGCGGATGGGAAATTCTCCCCGCGCTGCGCGGTCGGCAATCCAGCCGTCTAATAAGAACGAATTCCGTTTGACTTGCTCAGTCGCTTCACTGGGAAACAAGTCGGGATATTCGTCGACCAGGGTCAACAGGCAACTCGGTTCGGCACCAAGAATGGGCCAGCCTTTAGATACGAATTCCAGCAGGTGCGTGACATTGCGGCGAACCAGTCGTTTGGCCGGTTCGAGCAACCCTTTGGAAATCAGCGGCCGGCCACAGCACCACAAACCGGCCCGGTGAACTCGATATCCCGCCTGCTCCAGCAATTCCACCGCTGAGCGGTTGATTTGTGGCTCACAATACGAGGTCAGACAATCGTCGAGCAGTACGACATCTCCGCGACTGCCTGCCAGCGGGTGCTGCTCGTGCCGCGCAAACCATTTTCGAAAATGCCGACGATGAAAACGGGGCAGACTGCGTCGCCGATCGATGCCCGTGACCCACTCCATGATCCAACGCAGAACGGACAATTGTCCCAGCCAGTTCGAAACCGGCGCCAATGCGGAGCCAATCCGGTTCACGGTTGCCACATTGGCCTGGATGACGGTCGAAAATGACGGTCGATGCTGTTCGTTGTAGTGGGCGAGGAACTCGACTTTCAGTTTCGCGACATCCACATTCGAGGGGCACTCCGCCTTGCACCCTTTACAGAGCAGGCACAGATCCATGACGTCGTGCATCCGTTCGGAAGTCAGTGCTCCTTCAGACAATTGCCCCGACAAGGCCAGCCGCAAGGCGTTGGCGCGACCGCGCGGTGAATGTTCTTCATCGTGAGTCACCATGAATGAGGGGCACATCGTTCCGGTATGCGTTTTCCGACAGACTCCCGAACCGTTACACAATTCCGCTGCAGCCAGAAAACCTTGTTCGGGCGGCATCTCGCTATGCTGAGCTTCGTGGGAAAAATCTTGGAAAGTCAGGACCGGCAAAGGATGATATTCCGGCCCGCTGCGCAAGTTTTCGATGGGAGATGGACCATCGACAATCTTGCCCGGATTCAACAGCCCCAAGGGGTCGAACAGCTTCTTGACCTGCAGAAAAGCAGAATACAATCGGGGTCCGAATAACTGTGGATTGTGATAGCTGCGCGACAATCCGTCCCCATGTTCACCGCTCATCGCGCCTTTGAATTCAATCACCAGTTTGGCGACGTCATCGGAAATGGCCTTCATGCGTTTCAGGTCCGCGGCCGATTTCGTGTCGATCAGTGGCCGCAGATGCAGGCAGCCGACCGAGGCGTGTCCGTAATAGGCGCCGCTGGCACCATGCCGCGTCAGAACGTCGCGAAATCGCCTGGTAAATTCCGGTAGTTTTGACGGTTCGACAGCGGGATCTTCAACGAACGCAATCGGCTTCCGAGCCCCTGGAATACTCAGCAGTAGTGGCGCCCCCGCTTCGCGGCAACGCCAGATCTTATCCGCTTGATCCGCGGATTCCGCGCGAATCATCTGCAGGAGTCCTGGATGGTCATGTAATCTTTGCTCCAGCAACGCAAATCCATCGTCGACCTGAAATCGCGTGTCGCCCATGAATTCAACAATCAATAATGCCGCCGGAGCTCCGTCGACAAAATCGAGATACTTCCGATACTGCAGATTTTCTCGAGACAATTCGACGATCAACTTGTCGAGTAACTCGACGGCGGATGGCAGACAACTCAGGATGGGAGTCACGGCTCGCACCGCGGCATCAACTGATTCGAACACTAAACACGCCACGCCTCGTTCCTGGGGCAATGGAATGGCATGTAGAGTAGCTTCGGTGACGATCCCGAGTGTTCCTTCGGAACCGACAATCAATCGAGCGAGATTGAAGAATTTGCGATCAGCCCACAGGGCATCGAGCTTCTTCGACGACGGAGCCGCCGGCAACGATTGGAAAAAACTGGGAACGAAGGCATCCAGATTGTACCCGCTGACGCGTCGCAGTACGCGTGGATAACGGGCCATGATATCTCGTTCGTGATCGCGGACAATCAATGGGAACTCGCGGTAGATCTGGCCTTCGAGAGTTGGCAAGGCTTGTTTCGCCGCGAATTCGTCTGCAGTCAGCGGTTCGCACAAGATTTCCGATCCATCCGAAAGGACGACATTCAATGACCGGACATGGTCGATGGTCTTGCCGTGGATCAACGAATGAGATCCCGCCGAATTGTTGGCAATCATCCCACCGAGTGCCGCCCGGCTGGCGGTCGACACGTCCGGCCCAAACTGGAGTTTGTTGGGACGTAATGCCGTATTGAGCTGTTCCAGAACCACGCCCGATTCGACCTTAACGAGTTGATTGGTGAGATCAACTTCCAGAATGCGGTTCATAAACTTGGAAAAATCCAGCACCAGGGCTTTCGCCACGGCCTGTCCTGACAGGCTGGTCCCGCCGCCACGCGGCAACACGGGGACTCGATACTGCGCCGCGATTTTCATCACAGCGACCACGTCTGAGCGGGACTTCGGGAAGACGACGCCCAGAGGCAGGATCTGATAGATGCTGGCATCTGTGCTGTATAAACCACGCGTCATCTCATCGAACCGGATTTCTCCCTCGAGTTTCGGAGCAAGTTCCGCTTCCAGCCGCTGCAGCAGATCGATTTCGGAAATCATCAAGTCAGGCTTTCACGAGAACGTAATGTTCAAAGCTCGGGCAGGCACCATCCATGGCGAACAGGAAATGGGACTGACAAAAGTCACAGGCATAATCAGTCGGAACGTGCAAGCTTACGGTTCCGAATCGGATGTTCGATCAAGTTGCGTGGAAACATTGCCAGACTTAGACTAGATCAGCGAAAGATTTCAGGGGCCAGTCGCCGACGTAAGAATTATATCGAGCCCGCACAGCAAGGCGAAGTCGCGGAATTTGATCACGTGTCGCAATGGTATTGAATTGCCCAGAGGAACGATCAATCAACAATTGTTGATTGCGTTCTCATCTGCGAAATCGGCGTCATCTATGGATGTTGGTCTGTTCGAAAAAACCTGAATCACAGACTGCGAGGGATCGCCAACCGATGTCGAATCTCTGGACAATAGATATTTCGGCTGCGGCTCAAAGCTGCGACATTTCAAAACCTGCGGTTCGGCCTTGTATTGGAATATGAATCGTCTGGGCTAAAAGCGTTATGAAAACGCAAAGACTCTCACGTGGCCATCGGCGGTGACGAGTCCTACTTGATTTGGTGCGGCGGCAAGTAGTAGCGCGACGACATCACCAGTTACGTCACAAGGGACTTCAAACACCGTTTGAACGGCCTTCTCCGAGGTCGTACAAACCCGCCAGACCCGCTGGTTGCTGGCCTCGCCCAGAAGAATCAGACGACCGTCCCGCAAGAAGACTGCCATCGGTGAATCCAGATCGTCGCCGAACCACTGAAACTGCTTCAGATTGTTTTCGCTCCAGTAGAGGTAGCCACCTCGATCAAATGACACTGCCAGGCGTCGATAAGTTTGAGGAGGGGACACTGCCAGGCCACGAACGGGTCGCAAATAAGTTTCCGTGTTGAATTGCCGTCCGGCTCGCGTCTCGAATAGACACTTATGAACGCCCAGGTAACAGACATCATCCTGGGCGACCATTGGGAAGACCTCATCAGGATCAAACGTGGTGTCCAGGGACTGGGAATGCAGGTAATTGACCTCGGCTGGATTTCGATGCAGGGGGTGACTCTTCAGCAGCATTTCCAGAAGTTGAAATGTGTAGCAAGTCCCGTGTGGTGATATCGCGAGGGCCGACATCGAACTGGGGATCCAAGCGGGCGTTTCCACGAATTCGGGGGCGGGACTTAAGTCCGTCGGAGCGAATCTGGTTCGAGGAAAGACGCATCCCCCGGGATTCGCGACCATTAATGAGTTCGTATTCGAATCCCAGCAGACCATCAAACCGGGGGGCATCATCGTGTGCGGATGAGTCGAAACCGAATCAACTTCTGCCTGCAGATCGTTCCAGACACCCCGGGTAACGAAAACTTCCTGACCATTCAGCCATCCGGCCACAAAGAAACTGCGATCGGTGGCACATGCCGCGTTCCATTTGACGCCCACTGGCAATCGATATGTTCGCAGCAGGCGCACCGAGTGAGCTGGCCTTTTGTCCGGTCCAGTGAGTTTCTTGTCTTCCCCCGCATTTGTCCTTTTTCGCCGGCTCCCCGTAGCGAGCGTCGCTCGATTGCAGTCCCGATTCAGCAGACGATCTTCGGGTGCCAACCGGCTGACGGCGGCTGTGATCTGCTGGCGGTATGTGACGCGATCCGCAGTCAGTGCGACGGAGGCCTTGACTCGAACGGCGTCGGCCGCCGCCGTTCTTGATGCGGTATGCGGTGACTGTGTCGCGACCGTCACCAGGACTTCAAGGGCATCGACGCAGCGTTGAGCGGCCAATTCGGATTTGCGCAACACTGCAATCTTCTGTAAAACTTCTTCATGTTGCCCCAGGAGGCCTCGCATTTCAAATGCCGCCTCCAGGCAGCGCCGTGCCTGGTTTGAATCAGGCCAGCCGGCATCGAGAACCGTTAAGGCTTCCAAGTCTGACTGAACCTTAACCTGCAGGATCCGGGCGGCGTCCAAAAAATCCTTGCGCTGGAGTGCCGTGCTGGCGGCTTCTCGAAAGGCGCTCTCGGCCAGTTCGCGTTCTTCCAGCCGTTGATAAAGATCGCCAACCGTTTCGAGCTGTCCAGCCTGACGATAGAACGGGATCGCCTCCTGCAGCAGGCCCCCTTTGACGAGACAGTTTGCCGCGTCCAGCGGTCGATTGAGTTTATCCCGATACAGGACGGCGGCCTCACGGTAGAACCGGCCGGTCACCAGTGCTTGTGCTGCGGCATTCTGGTCGCCCAAGAGTTGTGCAAAGATGTATGCCGCCCGGCGGTAACGTCCCAGTTGAATTTCACGCGCGGCCAATTCACGATATCGCCTGGCCAATTCGAATTGCGTTTTAGGCGGCATATTCCAGACGTCGGCGGGGCCGCTGCCATGACCTTTCAAGCTGAAATCCACCATTCTTGAGACCAGTGCCGCCGATGGTTCCGCGAGTCCGCGGCCGGGCTCACCCCCCATGGGCAAGGCAAACTTAAGGCCTTCGTCCGGGTTCTCGTCCAGCAGTTTCAACAGGCGATTTAACTCACGCTGTCGCGCGTCGAACAGATCCGCCGTCCACTGCATGAGCTGATTGAAGCCCGTCATGGCGGCTCCCAACAGACCGGCGCCACTGGTCGATCCGGGTGCTGGTACGGCAGAGGGGGGAGTCACAGGCTTGGGAGGATCGCTCGAAAACTTGCTTTTCAGCCAGCCAAAGAGTTTCGAAAACATCCCAGCTTGCTGAGGCGGTTGAGGGCCTGCATTCGCGCCTCCTGCCGGCCGAGACGCAAGCTGCGAAAGCAATTTGCCGGCCAGGGCGAACGGAAGGAGCACACCGGCTGCAACAGCCTTTCCCAAAGCTCCGAGTGGTCCGGAAGAGAATCCTTCCCCCGGCAATGGTCTCGCCTGCGTTCCAATATTATCCCGGCCATCAGCCAGCATCATCTCGAACGAGGGCGGCAATTCTGAACGTAAGGCGGTGATGCGGTTGGGAAATGAGACGCCAGTCTGGGCCAATCCCCAATCGTGCGGTGGTGATTCGGGGGGCGGATTGGCGATTGGTGCGGTGCATGGACGCGCGAGCAAATCCGCAACATGCAACACTTCATGCGCTTCGAATGCCACCAGTCCGAGATACGGATGCCAGACATATGCCGCAGTTTCGCTGCCGATCAATGATTTCCATTCCTGATCCGCTGGCTCGAGAGAGAGCGCCGCCTCTACCGGCAAATAGAGTCGATTTGCAATTTGGCCATAGCCCTGACTGCGGCCGGTCAATTTTGGTGCGGAATTGGATTCATAGATCGCCAACACGCCAGCACAGACATTGTCACTTCGTGAACGAGGCAACGGACATAAACGCACTTTGTCCAATGGAATCGACCACGAAATCAACTCGGACAACCACTCGCGGGGATTCTCGGAGGGAATGAATCGCGCACACTCACGGCGTTGCGCGTGTGACGTAAATCGAAGTTGAAGCGTGATCTCATGCATGTTCATCGTAACCGTTCGCAAAACAGCCCAGCCACGTTTTGAAAACATCTGTCGCAGCAATGAGGGCCTTACCCGTTCCAATACAGGCCGAATCACCCCACACCAGATTCTCATTACTCCAACCGGAAACCTGCGTTTCATGGAGCACCAGCGTGATCTCGGGAAAGTTCGAATCACTACTGCGAAGATGCAACATCCCCCGTGAATCAAGATAAATCCGACTCCCGTCCATCCAATAGGCCTGTTTCAGTTCGTAGCCGACGCCGTCCCCCACAGAGACCGGCGAAAAGCCGACGAGTTTTTTGATATTCTCACGGTTGACCACGCTGGGCGCGAGATATAGACGATTCCCAATTAGATCCACTTCCAACGAAACAAATTTTTGCTTATTGGTCATTAAGATCAATTTGCCATCATGAACGCCAACCATCACAAACCGGCTCCGCAGATTTCCCGACGGGGAAAATCGCGACGCGTCGTGCGAGATTTTCGCAAGTTGATGCGGCGCGATTTCCGTGGCGATTCGCCGGGAGAGATCGAAATGCCAAATCTTGTTTGTCGCGGCGATTCCTGCCAGTTTCACCAGATTCCCGTCTCGCGAGATCTCGGTCACTCGATAATTGGAACCGCGTCCAAGTGCTTCTGGTGTGGTCGTTTGTGTGATATCAGTTTCTGACGTGTTGAAGCTTTTGGTGGATGTGTAAATCCATTGAAAATCGATCCTATCAAAGCTGCCAGTGATAATAAATTCATTGGACTGCGTGAAAGCGACAGGGGCAGAACAGGCTTGGCAATCGAACAAAGACTTGATCATCAGAGGTTCAATGACTTCAGCCGGCAAAACCATTTGCCAGACCGCATTCTTCCCGTTAAAGGCCAGAACATAGCACCCCAACCCCGAGTAATAAAATCGATTCCTGATCCATTTGAACTCGTGCTTGTGCTCTGCGGAAGCCAATCGCCGGCCATTTTCGACCGCCAGTAACAGTGTTTGATTTGCTAGAACGAGATGCAGGACTCCGGCAGATTCGAACACGTCTAGAATGCGTCCGGCCGGGACTGTGAGGGCGACGACTTCTCCCGAACCGCTCAAATCAGCAATGACGAGACTCAATTGCCCCTGTTCCAGGTCCCCTACTAAGACCCGAATTCGGCCGAACTCATCGGGCCTCGCGGAATTCCAAACCAATTTTCCACGCGGCACTCGGTCGTACAATTGCTGAGCCCAGGCCTGTTTCGAACTCCACAGCATCAGTCGTCGATCGCTGGTAATTGTCAACAGCGCATCGGGATGATCGGGAAGGGCCAGATCGCCGCTATTGTTTTTGTCAAACTTATGACATAACAACAGCGGAAATGGACGGATGTAGAAAATGGCGGGAAGGTCCACAGGAATCGTGTGATCTCTGAGTGCCAGCTTTGTCTTGGGCTGTATTTGCAGAATCTGCTCCAAGTCGAGCAATGCCTCTTTCAGGATCCGGTCCCCTTGACGCGTCCGGTGAATCAGGCGCAAGCTGCCGATTCGATTCACAATGACGAGATACAGTTCCGGGATTTGCTGCTTGTGCTCGGACAAGCACAGACGAAACTCGGGATCCGCCAGGACGTCTTCGCCCGTCACGATCACAAAATCCGCAGCCGTCCCCTCAGCCTCGTTCACAAACGCAGGGAGTGCACGACCGGGATGAGCGGGAAGTTCCAGGACTTCGAGATGTTCCAGAAATTCCTCACGCGAACTGAGGTCGACTGGAATCACGGTCTGGTTTTCCGCGCGAAAAATCCGAGTCGTGACCGATTCATGTTGAGTGGCCGCCAGGGCGAGAGACACTGCCGCCGCATACAGCCGGGGCAGTCCCCACATGCGAATACCGGCATCAAGCAAGACCAGCCGGTTTCGGGGCGGAATCGTCGGAGGAACTTCTCGCCGGATATACAGAGCTTCATTCAACGCGACGCGAGTCATCAATACATCGACATCGTGTGCCAGTTCGCTCAACAACAGCCGATCAAACGGACCGCGATTGCTGATATCGGACACACCACCGAGCGGCTGATCGGAGGGAGCAGAAACCGGTCGTGGCAATGTCACAATGGACAGTACGCGCTTGACCAGTCGATACAAACCAGAGTGATTTTCATCCTGCTCCAGTTCCTGTAACAGGTCCCGGACAGAATAAGGAAGTGGCACGGGATCAGGGAGTTCCAGGGGCACTGGCTGGGGTAGATCGGCGGGCTCAAGCCCGGTCCGCATTCTCAAACGGACGGCCACTTCGTTCACACTGGCCAGGCCGTCCTGCAATCCTCGAAACAAGATCGACCACGCAATGGTCGAGCGAAGTTGTGGAGTCAATTTCGGGCCATAGTCGATTCGGTATCCCTGTCGCAGCCACTCAACGCAATTCCCAGCGAGTTCTGGAGTCGTCAACGGTGACCCGTTCTCCGCAACGAGCGTCAAGATCGCTTGCTTGCCGTCCATGCTCCCCCGCAAATCCGCCGGAAGACTGCAGATGACGCGCAATTTCCCCAGAACATTGCCTAGCTGCTCAGTCAACGAATGTTGCATGGGAAACTGATCAAAGTTCAACCGATCCGGTAGTTGACAAAGCGTCGTCGCGGCACTCGAGCGACACGCCGCGATCGTTAACAGGACTGCATCAAAGGGGGGCAGGCCGATCGGTTTCAACGCTTCCAAAAGCGACGCGAGTTCCGGGCGAAAGACAATCGTCTCACCGCTGGTCCAGACGACCGCCTGATGATCTTCGGACCAGTTCCAGAACGTTGTCGCCGCTGGCGTGAAATAATCCCAGAGCTCTTTAGAGAGTTCGGCCATGCTGAAATGCCTTCCACGTCAACTGCACCGCTGAATGATTCGCCGCGACCAGTTGCTCCGCCTGCACGCGTTCTACTGGTTGTCCCGGCCATAGCAACCACATGGCTCCCTTTGGAATTCCCCAGGCTTGTGCCAGAATCTCTGCCTCCACGCCCGGAGACCAGGTCCAACCGCTCGGCACAACCAAGCCCGCGCGGGCGACACCCCGTGTTCCCGGCAACGGAGGCAGTGGCGTACCGGAAATCAAAGTCCGGCCATCCCGGCAAACGGCGAACTGGCAATGCTTCAATCGAATTTGCGGGGCCTGCCGGGCGTACTCATGCCACACAGCCAGATCGGTCAGCAGCGAATTGGGTTCACTGGCAATAGACGACGGTACCAATTCGATTTCGACAGTCGGCAGTGTTCGCGCTGGAAGATTTGCAGGTGGTAAAATGATTGACAGGAACTTGCGAAGTGGTTGCCAGGGACCAGTCGGGGCAATTCCGGAGGGAACGTGATGTCCCGGTTTCAATAGGGCTCCACCTTTGAGAATCTCGAACCGCCCATCATTCGCGATCGTCGGCAACAATCGCCGGGTAGCATCGTCGGGTTCACTTCCCCGTAACCAGACGCAATCAGTCTGCCGCAATGCTTCTACACCTGGTATGCGCCACAGGACTGCAAGCGGTTCCAGGTCATCAGGTCGAAGCTGCAAAGCCCAGGCAGACACAATTGGCCTCGTCGAAGTAGTAGTAGGACACGCCACCGCGGCTTATTGTGGCACGACACTCCATGTCGTGATAGGCGAGTCAGGAGCGAAGCGACTGGCATGGTGTTTCTTTGCTCGCGATTCCACGCTATCACAAGTAGTGCATTGCACGTGGCCCCACTGGGACAAACCCGGTGGCGTAACATTTTTGGTAGTTCATCCTGCTAAACCTTGATTAACTTCCAAA
>JAQGHT010000420.1 GCA_028291565.1 Planctomycetaceae bacterium
GCTGCGACGCCCTCCGGGGTCGAAATGCCCGGTGAATTCAAACCGGGGGTGTCGCTCCGTGTCTATTGACACTCCGCTCAACCCCCGGCTAATTTCTCTAATCCCTCCGGGATAAAGATTCGAGACCTCAATGACACCATTCCACGCACAACAGTAGCTTCAACTTCCGTGAACATTCATTTTTTTAATAAAGCCTGCGTTTCGTAACATTGTTCATCACTGCGACCCTTCGGGTGCCAAGCTCAGTGGGGTTTGTTTCTCCCATTCGGCTAAAACTTAACGAGGATCAGAATACTCGTCGTTCCCTCATCTCCTGATTCTGCAACACATGATTCGGTCTTTCGCTCCCAATCATCCTGCCAAATCTGCGATTGAAAGATCCATCATTGGATGTTGGTCGTCCCGTTCGAGCTGGCGGCAGTAACAGACCACTTATGAACAACGGCACGAGTCCGCCAGGGTTCTGCCTATTCGACCGTATACCCTTCCGCGAGTCTTTCAAATGCGGCCAGCCCGGCGTCGCTCAATCCCGTGGCGTGAATCAGTTCCAAAGTTCCAATGTTGTTGCCCACAAGCTCCTTCGCCCTGGCGTGGATCCGGCCGCGGCTGTCGTAGCTGTAAGTGAGTTCGACCGGTGATCCTGCTGGCAGATTGGCTGGCAGTCCGATGATTCGGAATTCGCCGATTGTCGTGCAGGCTTCGACTTCTTCCGATTCGCCTTCCACCAGTTTCAATGAGATTGAACCGGGATTCGACAAGGTTGTGACGAAACGTTGCGTGATTCGATGCGGGATCGTCGTATTGCGCGGAATCATGATGTGATTCATGCGATGATTCTGGTCGGACGGATCCGTGATGACGACACCCAATGAGTGGGAATTGACATCCGTGGCCCGGATTCCGCGTAAACGTTTGATGACGGGATGCGACATCGACGTATTCTGACCAGTCGAACGGGCTTCCAGAATCGCGGCATGGATCGCGGCCCCCTGAGCCACAGCCAGTTCCGGATTGAGGTCTCGCGAGGGGACGCGGCCGCTGATGCTACGCAGCATCCAGGGCACAATCGGCATGTGCGTCGAACCACCGACCAGCAGGATTTCGTCCAACTTTCGAGGATCGATTCCAGCCTGCTCCAGAACGAGTTCGGTCGTGTCTCGAGTGCGCTGGATCAGATCAGAGGTAATCGTTTCGAACTCCGCCCGCGTAATGACGGCTGAAAGCAGGCGGCCTCCAGGCAATGGCAGATCGACCACTGCTTGCGGCGCGGAACTGAGGGCGCGCTTGGCCCGTTCGCAACGCTGTTCAAATAGCAACTTGTGATGCGGATCTTGCCTGGGATCATATCGATCTTTTTGGGCGAACTGATCGGCGACCTTCTGGACGATGCGATTGGTCCAATCGAGGCCACCCAGACGCATGTCACCGTCGGTCGCCACAACCCGAAATTCGGTGGACGTGTATTTGACCACGGTGACATCGAAAGTTCCGCCCCCCAGATCATACACCATGATCGTTTTTTCAGATTCGGGATTTTCAGCCTTTCCCAATTCCCCTTTCGCCCAGGCATAAGCCAGTGTGGCCGCAGTGGGCTCGTTGATGATGTCGACCACATTCAGGCCTGCAATTTGCCCTGCATTTTGCGTTGCCCGACGACAAAGATCATTGAAATAATAGGGAACCGTGATGACGGCATTGGCGACTGGCCCAAGCTGCTTTTCGGCGTCCATCTTCAGCTTTTTGAGGATCAACGCGGAAATGAATTCCGGAGTCAGCTGGCGACCCTGATAAACCACAGAGAACTGTTGGCTGCCCATTTCTCGCTTGATCGATTGTATGACAGTCCGTGGATCAGCTTGCGCGACGACGTCAGCAGGCGGCCCGACCTGGATATGCCCGTTGGGGCCCAGCAGGACAATCGACGGCGTGATCACTTGCCCGTCATGATTTTTGACGGGGATCGAGACACCCGAGCTGTTCAGCTGGGCGACTGATGAAAACGTCGTCCCCAGATCAATCCCGACGGTTTGTCCCGGGTGAAACGCGATCTCATTGTTTTGCTGAGTACTCACCGGAAGCCTCATCAGGGAAAAACTTGTGTTGCAAATTCATTTCAGACGGTTTTCACAGCGATGCGGCCCATTTGAACCGGTTTCATGTCCATTCGAAACACCGCCGCCATTCCCAAATCGACAGCACGCTCTGGATCTTTTGCACGAATCTCGGATTTTGCATTCTCAGGTCTGAAAATCGACCCATTACTCTATTTTAACAGAAATCACGGTTTGGACGAGGTCGATTCAACTTCAATTCAGAAAAGAGGATATGTTGCCGACCAAACGGCGGCAACTTTCCGCTTCAGCCTGAGATCGCAGCGGATTGCCAATTTGTCTTGAGCTGCGCTTTACCCCGTGTACCGTCGAGAATGAGACGTTTCATCGCGGAGAATAAAATGAAAAGGACTCGTAGCGGCAAACAGTATCAATCCGTCCGAACGCGAGACTATGATTGGACTACCGGATTCAGCTGAGGCGGATGGCGACCTCGAAGCCATTCGGCCTGGTCGGCACGGATCCATCCTTTCCAGCAGAGCGTTCTCAACCAAGTTCATTACGCTGGATATGATCCAGACGTCAAAACCTGTCTCGTTTCTGTTAAAGTATCAGTATTCTGATTTGTTGAAAGAGGCATTTTTGAGTCGCGATTTCACAGTTCCGGATGCCTGCACAATACTGTCTTTGGGGATGTGAGCCGTCTCTTTTCCAATTCGCTGAACACGAAACTGTCGTCGGGGAAACAAAACCGTGGATGAAATGCGGGCACTCCTGCATAAATATTGGGGCTACGACTCGTTCCGTCCGCTCCAGCAAGAGGCGATTTCCGCAGTGCTGGCCGGTCGCGACTCGGTTGTCGTCTTACCCACCGGTGGAGGTAAATCCCTCTGTTTTCAAGCTCCTGCAGTAAAAATGCCAGGCTTGGCGGTGGTGGTTTCGCCTCTAATTTCGCTCATGAAAGATCAGGTTGACGCACTGACTGAGTGTGGCGTCCCGGCGGCCTGCGTGAACAGCTCGCTCACCACGACGGAAAAGGCTCGGGTGGCGCATCAGATTCGTACGGGGCAGCTGAAATTGCTGTATATCGCGCCGGAACGGCTGTGTATGGAGCAGACCCGGCAGTTTCTGCGGGACGCGAACGTCTCGTTTTTCGCGATCGACGAAGCCCACTGTATCAGCTCCTGGGGGCACGATTTCCGACCCGAATATCGTGGTCTGGGAATGTTGAAAGACGAATTTCCAGGAATTGCCGTGCATGCATATACGGCAACTGCAACGGAAGCTGTTCGGACTGACATCGCGCGTCAATTGAAGTTGGACGACCCGCAGTTTCACGTCGGGAATTTCGATCGGCCCAATCTGGTCTATCGCGTGCAGCCACGAGTCGACCAGCTCAGGCAGATTCGTGATGTGCTGGAGCGGCATCGTGGCGAAGCCGGCATCATCTATTGCATCCGACGCACCGATTGCGAAGAAGTTTCTGAGGCGTTGAATCGGGCGGGATACAAGACGCGTCCCTATCACGCCGGACTGACGGACGAGCAGCGGATCGTCAATCAGGATGCGTTTTTGAAGGATGAAGTCGAAACCATTGTCGCCACAGTGGCGTTCGGGATGGGAATCGACAAGTCGAACGTCCGGTATGTGATCCA
>JAQGHT010000332.1 GCA_028291565.1 Planctomycetaceae bacterium
AGAACGTCATCGGAGTGAAAGGGGTCACGCCCCTTCCGGATCAACTCCGGAAAATCAAGACTTGGTTGGACAGCAAAGCCAATAATAAGAACGGGGCGGCAAATCCGGTCGCGGCCGGCGGCCCGGCGGCTCCGGCAGCGCGGGTGAATGAGTGAGCTTGCTGCACGAGCTCCTCAAAAATCGCAACTTCGATTTCCAGTCGACCTGCCTGCAACCTCGCCGCCCCTCCATTTCGACGCGGGAACTCACCGAAAACCAGTAAGGATTTGTATCATAATGGCCGAACAACGGATTCGCGTCGGCATCGTTGGTGCCGGAGCCAACACGCGACTCAGGCACATTCCAGGATTCCGCCAGATTCCCGGGGTTGAAGTTCATGGGGTCGTCAACTCCAGCTTAGCATCCAGTCAAAAAGCCGCAAAGGAATTGGGAATTCCCAAGGTCTATTCCAAATGGGAAGACCTGGTGGCCGATCCGGAAATTGACGCAGTTCAAATCGGAACATGGCCAGATCTGCACTCTGTTGTAACATGTGCAGCATTGAACGCGGGAAAGCACGTCTTGTGCGAGGCACGGATGGCAAGAAATCTCGCCGAAGCAAAGCAGATGCTGGACGCGTCACGCGCCCACCCCGAATTGATTGCCCAGATCGTCCCGAGCCCGTTCGGTCTGGAACATTACGAATCAATCCGTTTTCTTCTCTCCCATCAATATATTGGTGACATGCGAGAGATGATCGTCATTGGAGCCGACGACCAATTCTGGGATTATTCGAGGCTGCTCCACTGGCGTCAGGACAGCAACCGGAGTGGTTTGAACACACTCGCTATGGGAATTCTGCATGAAACCGCCAGCCGTTGGGTTGGTCCAACCTCACGGGTATTCGCGCAACAGCACATTTTTGAACCAACTCGCCCGTCACCTCTGGGCGAAATCAGTGTGCCCGTGACTGTGCCTGATAGCGTGCAAATTGTGACTCAGTTGGCCAACGGAGCTCGTGGGATTTACCATCTCAGCGGCACAATACTGCATGGTCCTGGTAAGCAGATTCATCTCTACGGAAGCCTGGGCACGATCAAAATCGAATTTGGGGAAACGGAACGAGCTTGGATCGGCCGCGCCAATGAACCCGCAATGAAGCCGCTGGAACAACCAGAGGACAAGAAGGGGGGGTGGCGCGTCGAAGCCGAATTCATTGGCGCGATTCGAGGCCAGGAACAAGTCCACTTTTGCACTTTCGCCAGCGCCTTTGACTATATGGAATTCACGGAAGCGGTCGCGATCAGCGCCGAATCCGGTCGAGCCGTTGAGTTGCCATTGACAAAACTGGCGTAAATAACGCCAGGAACATCGTGTTCTATTTGAGTGATCGGCTACGATGATTCTTTGCTCACGACGTGCAGCCGCCGCTCCATGACCTTTTCCATGCTGTCCCGCAGCCCCGCCAAGCTGCTCACCAAGGCCTGAAAATCTCCTTGCCGGAGAATCAGCAGTTCCACAGATGTCAAACACCGAATCGTGGCACTACGCGTCTTGTGTCGTAACAGCGCCATTTCTCCGAAGTACTCTCCTTGACCAATCCGAGCCACACAGCATTGCGCGCCAGCCGTTTCCACAAGCACTTCAACTTCACCTTTGAGCATGATATACAGGCAATCGCCAACGTCGCCCTGTTCGAAAACAACCTCGCCTGGCTCAAAATGCGCTTGGGCGATGGCTTGTTGTTCGTCCAGCTTTAACTGCACACAATCGGCGGGCAACAGGAGATCGATGAACCACGACAGCCCCACTCGCAATTTGCGATCCAATCCCGGAAGTTTCCACCAATAGATCGTGCGCCAAAAAAACCAGGCCAGAACCCCCGATAGCTTAATGCCACCGATGATCTGCGCGACGGCGGATCGATGCCCCAACGAGCCCATTTTCCCGAGGCCGGTGAATTGAAAGTTCTTCAGGTGCCGACCATCCAAGGTCGCGACGATATTCTCCGCCAGCAGTGCCGCTTGACGAACCGCATGCTGCGCTGTTGGAGGGCAATACGTGTCCTTGCCTGGACTCGGAACTAGCGCACAGTCTCCGACGGCCCAAAGCCCTTCCTGGCTTGGCACCTGCAGTGTACTGAGAACTTTCACCTTGCCCCGCTCTTTGAATACATCTAATGCTTCAATGAGTGGATGCGGCGAAGAAGGGACTGTCGAAACAACTGTCTTGGAAGGGATGCGGTCGCCAGATTCTAAAATCGCGGCATTCTGGCTCGCAGTTCGCAGACGCGTGTTCATGCGCATTTCGACGCCACGTTTTTTCAGGATTCGCTGCGCGTATTCCGCCAGATCGGGCGTCAATTCCCGATCCAGAATGCGATCACCGGAATGGACCAAAATCACGCGGATTTCCTGCGGCTTCAATGTCGAATACTGTCTGCAGACTTCGCGCAGGTAGTCGTTCATTTCCGCAGCGACCTCAACCCCGGAAAAGCCTCCCCCGGCGATCACGAACGTCAACAGTTCCTGCTTCAATTGCGGATTGGCTTCGTTACTGGCTTCTTCCAGAACGTGAATCAAATGATTTCGCAACGATAATGCATCGGTGAGATTCTTAAATGGAAACGCATGCTCATAGAGTCCTGGCATGCCGCGAAAATCGGTGACCGATCCCAATGCCAGCACGAGGTGGTCGTAACTCAGAACTTGTTGCTTCGGCTGAAATCCGGGGTGCAGGCTGACCGTTTTCTGTTGCAGGTCAACCAGTTCAACTTCTCGAATGTATAAAGTTGTACGCGGCAATAGCCGCCGCAATGGACTGACCGTATCCAACAAACCGATGCTTCCCGAGACGACTTCAGCCAACATCGGTTGGAAAACGAAATAGTTTTCCTTGTTTACCAGAATGACTTCGACGTCAGTTCGACGTTTCAGACGCTTTTCCAGATACATGGCGGTGTAAACACCACCAAACCCTCCGCCAAGGATAAGGATGCGTTTGCGAGTGGAAGAGGTCATGCTCGAACCCTGAATCCAAGTGCACTTAGGTCACCGTGTCACCAGATCATCTACGTCGCGAAGTCCCTTGTTGATCTCTCGGCCAAAGTTGATCTGCAGTTGAGTCACACTGCCTCGAAAGCGCAACCGACCTCCATCGCGATCGTAATCCATCAGGAACAAACGGTCATTCAGAGCATTCGTGTGAATCCCCAGCGTCTGGCCGGTCTGGCCATCGATGACTTCCAGCTTCAAACCAATGGAATTGTTCACTCGATTGGGGCGGCCCGTCCGATTCAGAGACACCAGAAATGGCAAACGATAATCGGCGAGTTGCACAATACTTTGCGTCGGCAGATTCTTGCGAACCCACAGCCGTTCCGACGTTCGCCGGTCAAAAGCATACAAATCACCCATCACCTGATGAGTTTGAAACATCGTTTCGGCGTAGAGGGTCGGCATTCCCACACCAGCTGGACTGTACTGCACGTTGAGATAGTAACGCGTCGCATCAGAGAACAGTCGGAGCGCCGGGGCGCCGCGAATACTTCCTTCGCCCAATTCGACGTCCAGGTTCACTTTGCCCGTGCGGCCATCAATCACTCGCACTCGCCCGGTTGCTTCGGCAATGGCGAATTCCCCTTCACTTTCGGGTTGCAACATTGAATTCGACATCTGTGACAGCAAGATCGATGACATCGGTTTGGGATTGTGATATTCGAACAATGTCTGGTCTGTCAGCGGATCCCAGAGTCGAATCCCTCGATTCTGCTGCGCATTCTCCGTGACGTCATAGAGGAGATTACGCCCGAAATGATCGTGCACAAAAGTGCAATTTTTGAGCCGTCCTTCGCGCAACACACTTCCATCATCCCGTTTGTACACGCGGTAAGATTTCAATTCGTCAGGTTCAACCAGCAGGATCGCTTCGTCGTCACCTGGAATGGCGGTGAGGTTATTCAAGGGCCGCGGAACTTCTTCCAAATCGGTCCGTTCCCAAAGCAGTTTTCCATCCGTGGGATCGAGTGCCAGCAATCGATTACGAGAACGAAACACACAACTGCGCGGCGACGTGGGACCGATCCAGGGAGCACTGTTTGTCGGAATGGCGGCTGACGTCACGCGCTGCCAGACGACTCCCCGGTCGAGCAGCGAAACACCAAAACAATTGGCCGCTCCAGCCGAAGGCAAGAAGTGCCCCAAACGTTGTCGAACGTCCAGAAACTGATGAGGATAGAAGATTCGGCTACCAGTCGGCAGGCTGAAATCGGCGACAATCGAACCGGTTTCCATGTTGATCTGCCGCAGAAAGAACGGAGCAGTCTGGCCTCGCAGAAAGA
>JAQGHT010000439.1 GCA_028291565.1 Planctomycetaceae bacterium
GCATTTGAACGCCTCAAAAAAAACACCGTGTGATCACCAAGGCGTCGCAACGCGTCCTGAACCATTGCTGGATCTCCTCGTTTGGAGTCCACCACAGCAGGCGGCCAGACGTGCGCGGTTCCATCGGATTGCAAAATGACGAGGCCCGCCCCGATCATTTCCGAGCCCTTCCGACCGATAAACAGGCCTTCCAAAGAGATTCCGTTCTGCTCGCTCGATTCCAGCATTTCATCGATTTCGGCAGTCAATTGAGAATCAGAATCGGCGACCTGCCGCAAAACCAACTCCAGGGCCGAACGCCGCTCGGATCGGGTTGCCGGGGTGAATGTCCAGTCCATCGGGTTTTACCTGTCTCTTTTGCTGCAATCACGACGGTCTTTGCGCTCTAGCCTTCATCGCTCGTTACGCTTACCATTCTATTCTATACCGCCCCTGGCCAAGAATGAGACGTCTAGTCGCGGGGATCAGCATTGGAAAAGGCTCATTCGTGGCCGCGAACAGTATAAAACTTCGCGCGGTTGATAATTTCACTTTCCGAACGGGGCTCTCACTTTTCGCAGAGGCGACAGCCACTCCCGCAAGAAGTATAACGTCCAATCCCGGCAATTCTGGCTCAATCATCACATTCGATTCGCGGCCATTGCCCCACGCAATCGCCATCATAGATTTTCCCGCAATGGAGTTGAAATGAGTAATCTGGAAAGCGCTCAACGCTACTTTGACGTCGCCGCGGATCACATGAATCTCTCGGCGAATATGCGAAAAATGCTGCTGACGCCGGAACGTGAAGTCAAAGTTCAGGTCGCCATCGAGCGCGACAACGGAGAAATCGCCACTTACATCGGCTATCGCATCCAGCATGATAACCACCGTGGCGCATTTAAAGGGGGATTGCGATTCCATCCCGAAGTCGATGGCGATGAAGTTCAGGCTCTGGCGACGTTAATGACCTGGAAAACGGCCGTCGTGGATATTCCTTTCGGCGGAGCGAAAGGGGGAATTAAGGTCAATCCCAAGGAACTGAGCTCCGGCGAACTCGAACGATTGACCCGAAAATTCATCGATCAGATTCATGATATTCTGGGGCCGGACAAAGACATTCCCGCTCCGGACGTGGGAACCGACGCGCAAATCATGGCCTGGATCTACAAGCAATACTCGAAATTCCACGGCGATTGCCCCGGAGTTGTGACGGGCAAGCCGCTGGAATTGCACGGTTCGGTGGGTCGAGAAGAAGCCACCGGGCGTGGAGTTTCCATCATTACGAATGAAACATTGCATCGCCTCCACAAACATGTGAAGGGGACGACGGTCGCGCTTCAGGGGTTTGGCAATGTCGGCAGTTTCACCGCCAAGTTTCTGCATGAGTCCGGTGCGAAAATCCTCGGGGTGTCCGATGCATTTGGGGGCATCTGGAACAAGGATGGATTGGATATTCCAGCCCTATTGGCTTATACGAATCAAAACGGGGGCGTTCGCGGATTCCCCGGCGGGCAGGCGATCACCAATGTCGAACTACTGACTTCAGAAGTCGATGTTTTGATCCCCGCAGCACTCGGCGGCGTATTCACACGGGAAATCGCGGAGCATGTGCGGGCGAAGATCATTGTCGAGGCGGCAAATGGCCCGACCGATCCCGATGCAGACGAAATCTTCGAACGCCGGGAAATCCTGGTGGTTCCCGATATTCTGACCAACGCCGGTGGCGTCACCGTGAGCTATTTCGAGTGGGTCCAGAACAGCCAGCACTTTCAGTGGGATCTGGATCGTGTCCGCAGCGAACTGCAAAAGATCATGCTTGCCAGTTTCGATCGTATCTGGACAACGGCGACCGAGAAAAAGATCCCCATGCGTACGGCTGCGTATATCGTCGGCATCGGCCGAGTCGGCCGGGCGACGCAAATCAGCGGCATTTCCTGAGTCAGTGCCTAGAAGAGATCAGGAGATTGGCCGGCCGCCAAATTAAGAGGCTCACAAACAATCTGGCGAGCATTGGGTGTAAACCCACTGGTTCCTCGGTTTTTTGTCTGGTTCTAAGACTTGCTACCATTGGGCGGGGCTATCGGGACCGATCGAACTGATGATTCTCAGGAGTCACAATCGTCCAATCGGTCCCATCCCGTTCAAGCCAGAGGCTTATGCCACGACATGACGGGGCATTCTTTTGTGGAAATCGATTGATCGTTGCCGCCGCGCGATTCGCTTCAGCAGCCGCCTTCCCAGGAATGCGGCTCAAGCTCCTTGGTATTGCGTTCGATTGACAGAATCACCGTCCGTTCGGCCGACCCGTCTGCTCGACTGGCTACGGTTCGAATCAGGTGCCTGCCATCTTCCAACGCCAGACGCACCTGAAAGGACCCATCGGGTTTCAACCTGGCGGGCTCTTCGACGACGCTCACCCTGGCATCAGGCAGCGTAATCCCATGAATGATTAACTCGGCATGCAATGTTAATGGCAGATGGCCACCAGGTTTTGGAGCATTGGAATCACTCTCGTTGAGAGACAGCTGCCCATCCCAGCTGTCAATGGGCCTGCCGAGACGTTCTTCCAGCAAATCCCGCACGGGGGAATGCATCGATGATTCGGAATAACCACCTGACAACGCAAAAACTCGCTGATACTCCCCTTTCAGATCATCCCACCCCCCACTGATCGTGCCTGGTGTTCCAGGCCTGGGGGGTGTCACCACGTTGGAGCGAGCCAGGATTTGAAACCGACCGCTTGCCGTCAAATACCCAATTTGCAACCGATAAGACCGGGAAACTCCATCAATCGGGACATACCAGAAGTTGACTCCGCCGTGAATCACGATGTCCAGCAGCCGAGATTCGCTACGACTGGTGGCATCGTGGCCAGAGACATCGAGAACTCGCAATATTGGCACTGCGCGATGCCAATCCGCGCCCAAAGCCGCTTCCGCGCGCTGAATGGTCCCGCGCGAAAACTCCCAGACGGCCTGCAGCCAATGAGGATCCCGCACCAGCAGGACAAAGCGATCCTGCCCGACTTTTTCTCCATTGGTCGCTTGCGCCAGGTCTCGTTTCACCATGGCCTCCGCCGAAGGCGTGAGAGTTGAAGGACGCTGCCCACGAGATTTCGCCGTCAGTGTCGAACTTCGTGCTGGTCGAGCAGCGGTCTTCGGCCGCTTGGGTGCGCTGGACGATCTTGCGGTTTTGGCTGCCTTGCCGGTATTGACCGTCAAAGACGCATCGTCATCTGCGTGACTGGCTGCGAGATTTGAAACATCCTGCTTTGCAACGACCACCTTGGGCGGCTTCAAATCCACATTCTTTTCAGACCCGGCAGGGCCTTTTTCGGTCGCTTTCGTCGCATCAGCCGATTTCTTTTTCACGGCCCCGAGAGCCTGCACCAAATCATCCTTTTTCATCCCTTTCCAGCCTGCAATGCCGCGCTCCTGT
Organism: Planctomycetaceae bacterium; assembly: GCA_028291565.1. Classification (GTDB taxonomy): domain Bacteria; phylum Planctomycetota; class Planctomycetia; order Planctomycetales; family Planctomycetaceae; genus JAKFVC01. The sequence goes on from JAQGHT010000439.1 coordinate 3,421, forward strand.
GCCATCACCAGCAGTTCGTTACGGGAAAGGTCGCTGTAGCTCTGAGATGTCATAGGTGAGATTCTTCATTGACTGACGTGGATGAAGAGGATACCGGTCTGCCGGCAACAAAACAGTTCGTCTCAATTTCGGGAATCACAAGGAGGATAAGCACATCCCCCATCCAGTGCCAAATATTTTGTATCCACCATTTTCAACCAACACGACACAGAATGCCTGGGACAAGACTATTCCGACGAATTGAATTCTATGGATTTGACAATTTGAGAGGACAACAATTGAACTTGATTCAGACAAATCAAGTTTTCCGTAAATATCTATCAGTTTTAGCAGATCAACCGACTTTTTTTCAATGCGCTGGGAAAAGGGAGAATCAATCGCGAGAAAAACTTTCAGTTTCGCAAGACGACTTTGACAGTCTCTTGAACGGCGGCTAGACTTCCATCATCCAACTCAAAATGCGAGCGATCATGGTGTTACCTGGACGCTGCCAGTGTGTTTTGAGTACGGTGATTGAATCAATGTTGGTCTAAGACTTCGAGCAGATGAAAGCACCACATTCCCGACGGCAATGACGCGTCGCAGTGGTGACAACACATCCCGCGGGAAGAATAACCTCAGAAACACAAACTGGGCCTTTGCAGTCCCTCACCATCTCCCGGATTCGTGGAGTTGTTGAGTCATCGCATTCGGCCTAGCCAGAACTTCTGCGGAGCCAATTTGTGACGTCACCACCCCCCGACCGCAGACCCCCGATGGCAATTGCCATGCAGTGGGTTTCCGAAATCATCACGATTGCAATGTTGCAGGTGGTGCCTCTCATCGCGGGATGGGGTCTTGATCGGCTACTGAAGACGGTATTTGTGTTCGTGGCGTTAGGGGCGGTGACCGGACTGATTCTCTCCTTGCAGAGAATTCTGGTGATTGCCAAACGCGGCGCGGATCAAGATCGAATATACAAAACAAAGAACCGATTGCCGTGAGTATTCAGGGTGTTTCGGACAAGGAACTCGGATCGCTGGGGCGTGTTGGAGTTCTCGGACTCGTCGCCTTTGCGACTTGGTTGTTGTTAGCGCTGCCGGCATACGCTGTTGCCGGGGTACGGGGATTAGAAGGTTTGACCTGGTCAGCCGCAGTGTGCTCTCTTTCCGGAGCACCAGTTGTCTGGGTCGTGTCTCAGATCCCTGTTTCGCCAATACGTGTCTGGGTCGTGATGGCTGGAATGGGCGTACGTATGTTCGCAGTGGCGATCATCGTGCTTCTATTCTGGAAAACTCGACCCGATCTCGGTTGGCCGCAGTTTTATTGTTGGTTGGTCGTTTTTTACAACATCATGCTCATGGCCGAGACTTATCTCGCCTTGCCAGGAGCTGAAAATTCAAACGCTCGCCCTTGAGTTGATTCTCGGAGCCAAGATCGCCACAATCTGCGATCTTTCCAAATCTCTCATCGCGGTTACTGAATGCATGGTCAAGCATCATGGCTGATGGTCACCAGGACACGTTTCATCACATTCGGGACGGCAGGTTCTTTGAACTTCCCGGTTTCCTGGGCGGGAACACTGCGCCCTTGCCGACTCTCCAGTTGCCCATGGGAATCGAACTGCCGCTCACCAAATTCATGGTTCTGCAGGTCGTTGCAGGATTGTTGGTGGCGTTCATTTTCGTTGGATTGGCGTGGCATATTCGCGGTGGTCGGCCGGCCAGAGGACGTTTCTGGAATTTCTGGGAAATGTTGGCCCTCGCCATCCGCGACCAGGTCGTTCGCCCGCTGATCGGAATTGGCCATCATCACGATGAGCATGAAGTTCCGCCCCATGTCGATGGTCATCATCCAATAGTAGCCAAGCCAGGCGACACTTGTACCTCACATGCAACACTCGATCACGGCGCACATCCGGCGGATAAGTATTTGCCTTATGTCTGGACGTGCTTCTTTTATATCTTGTTCTGCAATTTGCTCGGAGCGGTCCCCGCGCTGGGGTCGGCAACTGGTCACCTCTCGGTAACCGTTCCCCTGGCACTTACAACGTTGCTGGTGGTGATTGCTTCTGGTGCCACTGAACTGGGATTTGTGAAATTCTGGAAATCACTGGTGCCCGGAATGGATCTACCAGGCTGGATTGCTCCGCCCTTGATCGGATTGATCTGGATCATTGAGTTTATCGGACTGCTGGTCAAGCACGTCGTATTGGCGATGCGACTATTTTTGAACATCATGGGCGGTCATACTGTGATCGGCGTGATCCTGTCCTTCATCGCGTTGGCCGGAGCGGCTGATTTCTCTATTCCAATCTTGTACTGGGTCATCACTCCCGCGAGTGTCCTGGGGCAAGTTGCAATTGGCATGTTGGAACTATTTGTCGCATTCCTGCAAGCCTATGTTTTTGCCTTCTTAACCACCCTGTTCATCGCTACAGCAGTTCATCCGCACTAACGTTGAAATTCAGGTTCGTATACCATTCGCCGAGTATTGAGAATGCTGCGAAGGGACGGTGTCAACTGTCGCTTTCCGCAGATGTCTCAGAAATAAGAGTCGGACACGATGTCATCCGACTCGATTTGCCAGCCGCAAGAAAAAGCCAGCCAGCAGTGTTCCGCATGGCTGATCGGCAGACTGATCGTAGTCTGTCATGTTGAGTGAACTCGACCATAAAGTTCGTCTTTGTTACAGCAAACAGGAGAGCGTGAAGTGAAGCTGACCCTTCGAATTGCATCGTTGGCCGCCATGGCCTTAGTCGTGTTCGCCGTGCCCGGTATGGCTCAGGCCGCAGATGGTCAAGCACATATGGTAACTCCCAGCGGGATTTACCTGTCCGGTGCGATCGGCGCCGCTTTGACGATCATCGGTGCTGCTTACGGCATCGGTAAGATCGGCTCATCCGCCGTCGAAAGCATGGCTCGGCAGCCAGAAGTCGCCGGCCAGATTCAAACCGCCATGATCATTGCAGCGGCACTCATCGAAGGTGTTACGTTGTTCGCGATCATCGTTTGTATCCTCAACGGTCAACCGTTCCCGACCGTCGTTCCAGTACCTCCCGCACTCTAAAAGTCAGTTTGACTTACTGCTGGATTGACTGGATTGAAAAGTCGCCGGATTTCAGGGATTCGTTCGCTTGAAAAAGAATCTGGCTTTTGCGTTCGGGCCATGGCAATGCTGCCCCGTGGGTTCCCTGGAATCAAATTGGGTGTCTGCCAGAACCATGCCGAAGCGAAAGTCACAGGTCTAATTCAAGTGGTGTATGTTGGTGTTGCTGCCCAAGAGAGTCGTCAAATGGCTAAGCATTCCTCGGTTGTTCGATTCGCTTGTTACGTCGCGTTGTGCTGCGGCGGCTTGATCGGACTCACGTCTGTTTCAGGCAGTGCGGTCTATGCCGCTGATCCACCGGCAGCAGCCAAGAAGGCCGCTCACGAATCTGGAGTGGTTGTCGAGAAACCGGCAGCCGAAGCGCACAAACCCGCAAACCATGACGCGGGCCATGATGCGGGTGGCGACCACGGAGCCGCGCATGGGAAAAAGAATCCTTACGATCCTCTGGAGTGGAAGGTTGACCTTGCTCTCTGGACGTTGGTGACATTTGGAATTTTCGTGGTGATCTTGAGGATCTTTGCCTGGGGGCCACTGGCATCCGCCTTGGATACCCGTGAAGCGAAGATCCATGGCAACCTGGCCCATGCCGAAGAAGCCCGAGTCAAAGCCGAACAGCTGTTGGCGGATTATCAGGCGAAGTTGGCAGCGGCTCAGGACGAAGTGTTGAAGACGCTCGCCGAAGCACGGCGCGATGCGGAACACACGCGGCAGGACATTTTGGCTCAAACCGAAAAAGATGTCGCCGCATTGAAGGATCGCGCCGTACTGGAAATTGAGCGAACTCGAGATTTTGCACTGAATGAATTGTTCGCACACATGGCCGGTACCGTTGCCAATGCAACTGAAAAGGTCCTGGGAAGAGCACTGTCTGACTCCGATCAGGATCGACTGGTGAATGAAGCATTGGTTGAGTTTTCTCGGCAGCAGGCTTCCTGATCTGCAACTGAGGCTGCTCTGACTGGCACCGAGGATCGCGGCTGGTCGGGCGGATCTGATGTTTCATCAGGGAAGAGCGCCTGTGAATGGGATTTGCTTGCGAACCGCTGGCGAGTCTCGTGGTTAATTGAGTTTTGAAGCCTGCAGCATCAATTCTGCAGGGTAAGGGTTTACTGACATGGGTGCGAACGGCAATACGGGCGAACTGCATACAGATCCGCAGACGCAAGCGGTGGCCCGCATTTATGCCGATGCCTTTCTGGATGCGATTCCGGCTGGTCAGTCAGCTGAACTGATTGAAGAGTTCGGGTCGTTTGTGAATGAAGTTCTGGTGCGAAATCCCGATTTTCGTACCTTGCTGAATTCGGCCATGATCACGCGTGATGAAAAGCTGGCGGTAATTGACCGGACGATGACCAAATCGGCCAGTCCAACTTTCGCCAATTTTCTGTCCGTGTTGGCACGGCACGAACGGCTTGATCTCCTGACCGACATCCTGGACCAGGCCCAGCGCCAGCTCGAGGTTCGATCGGGGCAACAACGTGTACAAATAGTGAGCGGGCGGGCCTTGTCGTCCGCATCGATCGAAAATATTCAGCGGCAGCTGGCGCAGTCCCTGCCGTTCCAGCCGATCCTCGAAATCTCCGTTGATCCGACCTTGTTGGGTGGGTTAGTGATTCGAGTCGGTGATACCGTTTACGATGGTTCGCTGCGGTCACGTGTCAAGCAACTCCGTGATCGCTTGCGTCAGAGGAGCATCCATGAAATTCAAAGCGGACGAGATCGCTTCAGTCATTCAGAAAGAGATTGAAACGTATCGCGGCCAGATCGAGACCAGCCAGGTCGGTCGAGTGCTGGAGGTGGGTGATGGTATCGCCCGCGTCTATGGCTTGTCCGGGGCAATGTCTGGTGAAATGGTCGAGTTTCCTTCCGGAGTTCGTGGCCAGGTGTTTAACCTGGAAGAAAACTCCGTAGGAGTGATCATTCTCGGCGACTACTTGTCGATCTCCGAAGGGGACGAAGTACGTACCACCGGTGCGTTGCTTTCGGTGCCCGTCGGCCAGGCGATGGTCGGCCGTGTTGTGGATCCACTGGGCAACCCCCTGGATGGTAAGGGGCCCGTGTTGGCCACTGAGACCCGTCCACTGGAGACGATTGCTCCTGGTATCGCCGGACGGCAGCCAGTTAAAGAGCCGCTGCAGACCGGAATCAAAGCCATTGACGCGATGACGCCGATCGGCCGTGGTCAACGGCAATTGATCATCGGCGACCGCAAGACCGGCAAGACGGCAGTTGCAATCGACGCGATCATCAATCAAAAGGGTAGCGGCGTCATCTGCGTGTACGTCGCCTGCGGTCAACGCGACAGCTCGGTCGCCAGCGTGGTCGAAATCCTTCGCAAGAACGGTGCGATGGATTATACGATCGTTGTGAACGCATCAGCCAGCGCACCAGCTCCGCTGCAATATATCGCACCATATGCTGGTGCCGCGATGGCCGAATACTTCATGTATCGCGGCCAGGCGACACTGGTCATTTATGACGACTTAAGCCGTCAGGCCCAGGCGTATCGCCAGCTGTCATTGCTGGTGCGACGTCCGCCCGGCCGTGAAGCCTATCCTGGCGACGTGTTCTATTGCCATAGCCGCCTCTTGGAGCGATCGGCCAAGTTGAGCAATGAACTGGGTGGGGGGTCGATGACCGCGTTGCCGATCATTGAAACTCTCGAAGGGGAAGTCTCGGCCTATATTCCGACGAACGTGATCTCGATCACGGACGGCCAGATTTACCTGGAACCCAACCTGTTCTTCGCTGGTATCCGCCCGGCTATTAACGTCGGCGTGTCGGTTTCTCGCGTGGGTGGCAACGCCCAGACGAAAGCCATGAAAAAGGTCGCTGGCGGTTTGCGTCTCGATCTGGCGTCCTTCCGCGAATTGGAAGCGTTCGCTCAGCTGGGAACGGAACTCGACAAGGCGACTCAGGGACGTCTGGACCGTGGTTATCGCATGGTCGAACTGCTCAAGCAACCGCAATATCAGCCGCTGCATATCGCCGACCAGGTCATCAGCATTTATGCTGGTACCAAGGGCTATTTTGATACGATTCCAGTTCCGCTGGTGGCCCAGGCCGAAAAGGAACTGCAGCTGTTCATGCAGGACCAGCGATCCGAAGTTCGCGATGTCATTGTCAACACGAAGACACTCGACGATGCGACGGAAGCGGCGTTGAAGACGGCCTTGTTGGATTTCCTGGCTCAATGGGAAAGTACTCACAAGAAGTAACAAGGTGGTTGACGGAAGTCAGACTGTGTGAGTCTCGATTACAAGTCAGTGGAAAATCCGGCAATGGTGCCGGGCCCACAGTGCGGATGTTGAGAGGTTTCGACGCAACATGGCGAAAGCTCGTGCGATAGTAAAACGCCTGAAGGCGGTCAAGAACATCCGCAAAATCACGCGGACCATGGAATTGATCGCGACAGCTCGGTTCAAGAAGGCCATGGACCGGGCGACCGAGGCGGCTACGTACACTCGAAAAATCTCGGAACTGGTTGCGGATCTTTCGAAAAGTGCGATGACATTCACGCACCCGTTGTTACAGGCGCATCCCGAGGAGAAACATTCAATCCTCTTGATCCTGACTTCCAATCGCGGTTTGTGCGGTGGATACAATTCAGGCGTGCTGCGAATGGCTCAACGTCGAATGAAAGAGGCGCAGTCGCCTGCTGCCGTCGAACTGGGGCACGTGCTGCAGGTTGAGGTTTCCGGCAAACGCGGCCTGAACTTCATGCGTTTTCAACAGCGGCCGGTCTCCGAAAGTTACACTCATTTTGAAGACAGGCCAGCGTTCGAAGAGATTGAGAAACTGGCGGACCGGTTCATTGAACTGTATGTGAAGGGCAAGCTCGACAGGCTGGACGTGGCCTACGTTCAGTTCCACTCGATCGCACGTCAAAATGCGGTCGTCGAGACATTGCTCCCCGTGGGGCAACTCGCCATTGCAACACGAGGCTCGGCTCAAAAGTCAGAGACTGAAAAACAAGAGAATATCGAATACGAGTTCGTTCCCTCCGCGAAAGAAATCTTGGAAGAGATCGTCCCTGCTTCTTTCAAAGCACGTCTCTTCAAGTGTTTTCTGGATGCCGCAGTCAGCGAACAGATTGCTCGAATGGTCGCCATGAAGGGAGCCACCGAGAATGCCGGCTCCATGATTGGCGATCTGACAAGAAACTACAACCGGGCTCGCCAGAGTCAGATTACCAGCGAACTCAGCGAAATCATTGGCGGCGCCGCCGCACTCGAATAATCGACACAGAAAGCACGAACCTCTATGAGCGCCACAGCCACAGCTCACAACATTGGCCGAGTTACTCAGGTGATCGGCTCGACATTCGACGCGGAGTTTGAAGAAAACAATCTTCCGCACTTGTACAACGCTGTCACGATCGACACGGAAGTGAAGAGCGTGAAGGTCAAATTGACGGGCGAAGTCCAGCAACACCTGGGCGGCGGTCGCGTGCGTTGCGTTGCGTTGGGCACAACCGACGGTATGACTCGCGGGATGAACGTTGTCGACACGGGTGCCCCAGTCTCGGTACCGGTCGGCAAAGGGACTTTGGGCCGCGTGTTCAATCTGTTGGGCGAACCGATTGATGGTCGCGGTGAAGTCGAATTCACGGAACGCTGGCCAATTCACCGTCATGCTCCGCCACTCGATACTCTGAGTTCGAAGACCGAAGTCTTCGAAACAGGCATCAAAGTGATTGACTTGCTGACGCCCTTCGTCCGCGGCGGTAAAGCCGGTCTGTTCGGTGGTGCCGGTCTCGGCAAGACTGTGATTCTGCAGGAATTGATTGCCCGTATCGCGAGTGCCCACGGTGGCTATTCCGTGTTCGCGGGTGTCGGCGAGCGAACCCGTGAAGGCAATGACCTGTGGCTGGAAATGCAGGAGACCAAGATCGGCGATACCGGCCGGGCGGTGCTCGAACAAACCTGCATGGTGTTTGGTCAGATGAACGAACCGCCCGGGGCGCGTCTCCGCGTGGCGTTGTCGGCCTTGACCATGGCCGAATGGTTCCGCGACACAACGGGAACCGACACGCTCTTGTTCATCGATAACATTTTCCGCTTCTCACAGGCGGGATCGGAAGTGTCCGCGTTGCTGGGCCGTATGCCGAGTGCCGTGGGTTATCAACCGACGCTCGGTACGGAATTGGGCGAACTGCAAGAACGTATTACCTCGACCAACAAGGGTGCAATTACGTCTGTGCAGGCAGTGTACGTTCCGGCTGACGATCCGACTGACCCTGCTCCGGCGACGGCATTCACGCACTTGGACGCGTTCATTTACCTTGAACGCCGTATTTCGGAAAAGGGTATTTATCCAGCCATCGATCCATTGGCATCGTCCAGCCGAATTCTGGATCCTCAGATTGTCGGAGAGCGTCACTATGCTGTGGCTCGGCGAGTCCAGAAGACTTTGCAACGTTATCGCGAACTCCAGGACATCATCGCGATTCTGGGTGTCGACGAATTGAGTGAAGACGACAAGCTGGTCGTGCACCGCGCCCGCCGAATCGAACGCTTCTTGTCGCAGCCCTTCCTCGTGGCGGAAGTCTTCACCGGCAAGAAGGGCAAGATCACGCCTCTGGCCGAAACAATTACGAGCTTCGAAGAGATTTGCGACGGCAAGTGGGATCACTTGTCCGAACCAGCCTTCATGTACGTCGGTGGCGTGCAGGAAGCTGCGGAGCAGGAAAAGAAGCTGCAAGAAAAGAAGTAAGTGATTTTTGAAAGAACGGGCGGTATTGCCTCATGGTTGGACATAAAGATCTTCGCTTCGTGCTCGTCACGCCCGAAAAGACGCTGATTGACCAGCAGGTCGAGAGTTTGCGTTTCCCCCTATTCGACGGCCAGATGGGCGTCCTCCCAGGACGTGCTCCATTAGTCGGTCGCATGGGATACGGCGAACTGCAATTTCATGAAGCCAGCGGTGTGCGCAGTTTCTTCGTCGATGGTGGTTTCGTTCAAATCAAGAGCGGCGTCGTGACGGTTCTCACCAACCGTGCCATACCGGTCGCTGAGCTGAAGCGACCTCAAGCTGAAGATCAACTGCGTCAAGCCAATACTCGGCCCGCACACACGGATTTGGAACTTGCGGCAAAGGCTCGCGACATTCAACGGGCGCAACAGATGGTCGCATTGGCCAAACGGTCGTCCTGAACGAACCTCTTCAGCCGAATATCAACACTGAATATCAACCCAGAGCAATTTATTGCTCTGGGTTTTTTCATGCCCATTGCGCAACCATAGCGGTTTAACTTTATCTGCCGGTGCCACTGCTTTGGGATTGTACTCAATCCTCAAGCAGTCCGACTTCAAGCTTGTGTTTGCACTGCTTCCGTTGAGTACAACGGCAAGCGGTGGCACGAGACTCCGATCGCAAGACGCAAGACGCAAGTCTAAACGGCTGTAGCATGCCCTGGAGCGGCGTGCTTCACCCTGGAGGCTCGACGCGTGCGACTCTTCGCCGTCTCATCAGAAATCAGGGAATTCCGACTTCACGTCGCGAGCAAATCGGAGCATGAAAGCTCTGCGGGCGGGTGACTTGCGATATGCTCGAGGCGGACAGCAGCGCTCTAATTCACCATCCGGATGACACCGGATACTCGCCAAATCTCTTTCAAATCCGATTGTACCAGTTCTAACGGACAAATTTTGCCCTGCGCGGCAACGTTTACGACCTGCAACGCCCCATTTCGAGCTACGTTTCGAAAAGACTGCGTTGAGTTTGCCGCGAATCGGGACAAACGGATTGGGCCAAGATGTCACGATCGGGGGAGGACTACGTGGACCGGAGGGGACCGAATCGTGTTTTGGGAAATCAATATCATTCACGGCCTGCTACTCGCCAGCCAGGGCATTATCGCGGCTCTGCTGTCGATGCTGCTCGGACGACTGGCTCGTTGGGATCGACATCGCATCGCCAATTTGCAGGCGGCGAAGCCCTCGTCCCAGGAAAGCCTGTTGGCCGAATTCTGCGAGACGGCCTCAATCGGGATGTGTTCTGTACTGCCCAACGGTCGCGTCTCCTGGGCGAATAAAGCGGAATTGCAAATGTTGGGCTATTCGCTGCAGGATTACATTGGCCGGCACGTCACCGAGTTCCATGTTGATAGTTCATCCATCAGCGAAATCCTGCGTCGATTGCGAACCGGCGAAGAGTTCCATGACTTCGAAACGCGGCTCCGCTGCCGCGACGGATCGATCAAGCATGTGTTGATCGACACCAATATCTGCCGGCGTGATGGAGAGATCGTCGGGACCCGGTTCTTCACTCGGGATATTACCGATCGTCGCAATTCTGAAGCCGAGCAACACGAACTGTATTCACGGCACGAATCGCTGATCAATTGCTCGCCCTCCGGAATCTTCGAATTGGATTCGCGCGGCAAGTGTGTGTTCGTGAATGACAAATGGTGCGCCCTGACCGGATTGTCACGACAACAGGCGCTGGGAGTCGGTTGGAAACAGGCGATTCATCCAGAAGACCGCGAAGACCAGTTCCGACTCTTGCAGCGGGCGTTGGTGTCGGGAGATGAAATTCAAATCGATTGCCGGGTCCAGACGCCCACTGGCGTGGTGACCTGGGTTCATGGTTCGGCCGTTCCGTTACGCTCCAATAAGAACGAGATCACCGGGTTTCTCGGGTCGATCTCCGACATCTCTGCCCTGAAACAGGCCGAGGCTGTGATCAATGAAGCCCGCAAAGAAGCGGAATCGGCCAATCGCACCAAGAGCGAGTTCCTGGCCAATATGAGTCATGAGATGCGGACTCCGCTGAATGGCATCATTGGCATGACCGAACTGGCTCGTGACGCGGCAACCGACCGTGATCAGATCGAATGTCTGGAGACGGTAAAAGAATCGGCCCAGACATTACTGACGCTGACGAATGAATTGCTGGACTTCGCCAAGATCGAAGCCGGCAAAATCATGCTTGAGCATATGGAATTCAACTTGTCGGATTGGATGCGCGACAGTCTGAAACCTCTGGTGT
>JAQGHT010000476.1 GCA_028291565.1 Planctomycetaceae bacterium
CCACCACTTCAGGCATTGCCAGTAAATCCAGTTTCTCAATCTCCGAAGCATTTGGCGTCGAATATAAACATGACTCAATCTACCCCCGGCCCCTCTCCGCTGTCATGGTTGGGATCGGTCTTCACCATTTCGACAAATGAAGTAGCGGACGTTCCACTGAACACGCAACAGTCTGTGACGCCATCTGTCACGAAGCTGGGACTGCCCGATGTGGCCGTCGCCGCGCGACCAAACTCACGGACTTCCAATACCGCTGCGTTGCCGGCAACGTCAAACTCCAAGACCCGCATCGATTTTAGCCCTGAAGAAGCGCAACAGATCGCCAATCATGCACGGGCCGTGGCCGTGGCCACATTCGCGAAACAGCCTGCTCCTCAACTGCCGTCTCCACTCGCTGAAACAGCAGCCTACGGGATGTTCGTTTCGTTTAAACGGGGTGACGTGCTTCGCGCGTGCAAAGGCCAGTTTGGCCAGATCGCTCGTCTGGGCGCGCTGCTAAACACAGTCACGCACGATTCCGCCACAAATGATCCGCGTTTTGCGCCGCTCCAGGAACACGAACTCTCGGAGCTTCTGATCGAAGTGTCACTCATGTACAATCCCCAAATGGTGGGGGCTACGGGTGATGCGCGAGTAGGCGAAGTGCGTATTGGCCAACATGGATTAGTGATCGCCCATCCCAAGGGGCGAGGCCTGTTATTGCCTCAGGTCGCTACGGAAAGGTCCTGGGATGCTCGAACCTTTTTGGATGCGGTCTGTCGCAAGGCGGGTCTGCCCAACGACGTTTGGAAATCGAATGAAGCTCAGATAATGACGTTTGAAGCCCGCTTGTTTCACTCTCAGCCTCCACGGGATTCCAACAAACTCATTCGACCCGCATCCCGAGCAGGGCAGTTCTATCCCGCTGATCACCGGGAAATGCAAGCCACGATCGCGCGGTATCTGAATCAACCGGAAAACTCCGGAACTCAGGAAACGACCTTTCGCGCAGTCATGCTACCCCATGCCGGTTGGGTCTTTTGCGGAACTGTGATGGGGCGCACTCTTGCCCGGACCAAGGTACCTCGGACGGTCATCATCCTCGGGCCGAAACATACGGGCAATGGCGCCACGTGGTCCGTCTCGAACGCGGATGCCTGGGCAATTCCCGGCGCCACAGTGCCGGTCGCGACTGATCTTCGCGCCCGCATCTTGGAAATGGTCCCCGGTCTAACTTCTGAAGCCGAAGCTCACAGCCAAGAGCACGCAGTGGAAGTGATCGTTCCCTTTTTATTCGCCAAGAATCCGGAATTGCGAATTCTCCCGATTGTCATGGGACCGACGGCTTATAACCAGACCGAGCGGCTCGCCCGCGCTCTGGCGATTGTTTGTCAGGAAGCCACTGAACCAATTTTACTGGTGATTTCCAGTGATTTGAACCACTTCGCCGCCGAGGCTGAAAACCGACGCCTCGACCTGCTCACCCTCGACGCAATGGGAACAGGAGATGCCAGTCGGTTATTTGACACCGTGCGAAACAACCACATCAGCATGTGCGGAGTGATTCCCGCAGTGACGATTCTGCGAGCCCTCGAAGCTCTAGGAAAACCCGCGCAGCCTCAAGTTGTGCACTACGACAACAGCAGCACTGCCAGCGGCAAATTCGACCGAGTTGTCGGCTATGCGGGCTCGGTCATACCGTAAATCCACAGCACCGGAGGACCAATCGGCCGCAAATGTGGAGACGTCATTTCGCGACTCGCAGCCGAAAGTAGTTGGTCGTCCCAGCACAACACCTCGAATCTCCGATTTTGACGTGACTCAGCCCGGATCGCCAGCGTCAGCGTGTATGCCAGTGTCAATCGATTCTCGCATAACGCCATCCGGGCGATAGTGAGATTTTTATGGACGCCCCGTTCGAATTGGGAAGTGCTTCTGGTAACAACGGCGGCAGGTGGCGCTGGCCTTTTTCTCAAGTCTCGCTGCGGATACATTACCTCTGCGACTTATTTCACGAGTCAAATCCCCGCCCAACAATCCAGTAATCGGAAGTGGCGAATATGCCAACCGCGGAACAGTACTTGAAGCCGGATGTGATTCGCACCGTCGCGAGGCTGGATCTGCGCGCCCGATTCATCGTGGAAGGTTTCCTTAGCGGCCTGCATGCCAGCCCTTATCATGGGTTTAGCGTCGAATTCAGTGAGCATCGTCGATACTCGCAAGGCGATGATCCCAAGGACATCGACTGGTTGGTATTTGCGAAGACCGACCGCTTCTACATCAAGAAATACCAGGCAGAAACCAACATCACCGGCTATCTGGTGATGGATCTGTCCGAAAGCATGGACTACACGTATCGACAGCAACTCACCAAGTTTGAATATTGCGTGTGCCTGGCCGCTGCGCTTGGCTATTTGATGATTCATCAGCAGGATCCAGTCGGACTGATCACGTTCGACGATAAGATCCGCCACAGTCTGCCGGCCAAGAGCAAGCGTGCGCAGTTGGGAAATATCCTGGCGTTATTGGCCAGGTTGAAACCGACGGGCCCCACCGAGATTGCCAAAAATCTGCGGCAAATCGCCGCAATGTTGAAGCATAGAAGCTTGGTGATGCTGTTCTCGGATTTGCTGGGTGACCCTGCGCCGATCATCAACAGCCTGCACCTGTTGCGGCACCGGGGACACGACGTGATCCTGTTTCATGTCTTGGACGAAGCTGAGGTCAATTTTCCATTTGACGGCATGGTCGACTTGAAGGATCCCGAATCCGGCATGAACCTGATTGTGGATGCCGACGGAATGCGTTCGGACTATCTCGATGCGATCAAGGAACTCTGCGAAACATTCCGCCGCGAATGTTTCAAAGCCGGCATCGACTATGTCCCCATCAACACCAGCCAACCTTTCGACAAAGCTCTGCTGGAGTACTTGTCACAGCGTAAAGCCCGTTTTTAAAAAAGGGAGACAAACACTTCGCCGAGCAACCCGCTTTAGACGCATGTCCCTGCATTTTTTGCTGGAGCCGTAAGCGGCACGGCCGCCGGTTTGGGGCCTGGATCAGCGTGTAGGACGGACATTCTTGCCCGTCGCCTTGAATGGAACAAAGAAAGTGACAAAGCATGCAAGAAACAAGTTGATCCGAATCATTCTTCACCTCATACAACCCCGAATCGCAGGCGAGTGCGTTGTTGTCGTCCGTCTTTCATCGCGAGTGCGTCACGGTGACTCGACCAGCGGTTAAGAATTGCAAACCATGGTCCGAACCTGAGTTGCTGTGCCGTTGTCATTGACAATAGAAATTGAGACCGATTCTGACTCCGAATTCCGCCAAAGACGAGATTTGGGGACATTAGACGGTCGTTCCCCTCAGTCGAGCCAACGACTGAGCGATATGGATGACGCAATTCGACTGAATAACGAGTTTCGGCCAGCACAGGTGTTGACTGCGGGATCAGGTATCCGATAATTGAGAAGTTGAGTCAGTCTGCGGACTTCAAACATCTTCCGATCAAATTACATTTTGATCGGAAGTTGTGGGAGATCTGGGATCGACGACTTCAAAGTATGAGGTACTTCAGAAGTGAAAGCTTTTCAGGAGTAGTGAACGGTTGATTTATCAAAGGGGGGCGAACGGTTTCGACTGGATCGCCGGTGACTTGGGTGGCGTGTCGTGGATGATCGGATGGCCACGTAAAAAGCTGATCAAATAATAATTGCCAACAAGCAATTCGCAATGGCTGCCTAGTAATAGGTAGTCCTGGCTGAGGAATCCCTGCCTGAGGAGTCCAAAAGTCAGTCGCAATTTCAGGCTGGCACCGGGTCAATGCCCACTACGTCTGGTGCAAGAAAAGTGGTGGACTGGCTACCAAGAGGCCTTGTCGAGTGAGACTCTGGTAGTGACATAATCAATCGAATACACACGTAGAGGCTCATTTCCAAGCATCACAGGACGCGGGTTCAATTCCCGCCGCCTCCATCTGAATAGCCATTTGCGATTCGTCGCAAGTGGCTATTTTTATTGAACTTGCAGCCACCCTCTGTCACACAAAGACTGTCCCAAAGGCTCATTCTGAGGCAATAGTCCGATTAAAAGTCCGATTTCCAGTCCGATTCGGCCCTTTTCCTAGTCCGATTTCGTCCATAGACTCGTTGAGTCAGACCGAGACTCCACGTTTTGCGACAATCAGGGGATTGAAAATGGCACCTCGAAGCGGACGCTTATCAAATCTTGATTCTCAAGGACAGTATGTTCGGCAGTTGGGCTGGAAGCAGAATGCCAACGGCTCTCGTGTTCAACACAAATTCCGGTTGGGAGCCGACAAGCGTGAGGCCGAGCGTCGTGACGACCGCTTGCGCCAACTTTGGGAACAGATTTGCAAGGATACGCCACAAGCGGAAGCGCTTTGGGACAATCTGACGCTTGAAATTGCGAAGCAGATTGCCAAAGGAGATGATAGAATTGTCGTCCCTCCGAATTCTGAGAAAGAGGCCGCTCCCGCCTATGCCGACCGGCTTCAGGGGATCCAAAATCGGTTTGCCTTTCTGCGTTTCGCTCCATCTGACACTGAACTCTACGCGCAAGGCATTGGAGATAAAGCGGTTGACCGGCGAGATATCGTTCTAACCGGCGAACCGTTTGGAGACTACTGGAGTCGAAAGAGCTTCGCTGAGCGGTTCTATCCTCCGCCATTGAAACCACAGAATGAAGCCGAATCGGTGGTCTTGAAGGACGATCCAATTGCTCAAATGCTCGCATATACCCCGTTGACTCATCCAAAAGACGACGGTGCGACTCTGCATCAGGCATTCGACGCCTACCAGGCTTGGATTAAAGAGCATTACACAGATGACTCGAAGGGAACCCTATCCGAATACGCTCATACGAAACTCGGACAAATCGA
This sequence comes from Planctomycetaceae bacterium, assembly GCA_028291565.1. Classification (GTDB taxonomy): domain Bacteria; phylum Planctomycetota; class Planctomycetia; order Planctomycetales; family Planctomycetaceae; genus JAKFVC01. The sequence goes on from JAQGHT010000476.1 coordinate 4,883, forward strand.
CACTTTGAAAGCACATCATGACGATGTGAAGCTCAACAGGGTCGACTATGATTACATTGAAAAAATGTACCGATATTGGGCGCACCGGCCGCTCAAGAGATCACCGAATTCGAGTGGCAATCGCATCAGTCATTCCTCAATCCGCCATTATCTGGGGGAGCTCCACCGCTTTTTCAAATGGTTGCATCGCTCGAAGAATTTCACATGGCGGAAACCGGAAGATCTCGACGATATCGATCGCACCATTCCTCCGAACACCGAGTCGGTCAAACGACGAATCCGAAAAGTCGATACATTCCAATTGGAGGAACTTCGACTACTCAATCGGTATGCGACTCCGATCGAACGGCTCTATTTGATGCTCGGATTGAATTGCGGTTTCGGAACGAAAGAAATTGCCACGCTGACCATTGGCGAGATTTTTCTGCATCAGGCACTTCCGACTGATGAGCAGGAAGTCTTTGGCTTCGAATCCACGAACGCCGACTCTTTCGTATCCCTCGTCAGAAACAAAACGACAATCGTCGGCAAGTACCTCTTATTTAAACAGACGGCCCAGCTGTTGGAGTGGGGCTTGGCATGGCGATTAAAACTGCCCAATCCCGCTGCCGATCAGCCAGCCATCTTGAATAGTAAGGGAACGAGACTTGACCGTCGCAGTGGCAACGGAAATCCATCACGGCAAATCCCCAACACTTTTATTCGACTCCAAGATCGTATTCTGGCGGACAATAATCAAATCACACGATTGCCCTTCAAATACCTACGAAAGACTGCGGGAGATCTCATTCGCAGGTTTTCCGATGGCGAGATCGCGGGCGTGTTCCTGCTTCATGGAAGCCCTGTTAAAACCGACAAACTGTCTGACGTCTACACGAACCGTCCTTTTGGCAAAGTTTATGAAGCAATTCGACGAGTCGAGGAATATCTGCAACCCGTCTTCGAGGAAGCGGGCGATAGTCCTATTCTTGAACAACCACAAGCATACACAAGTCGTAAGACCATTGATCGAATCGCGGATCTGAAACGCTCGGGGAAGTCGATCCGTGAGATTGCCGAGGAGACCGGCAAATCAAGAATGACCATCTACCGGCACATCGAGAATCTACGAAAACGTGGGCTTCTTGACTCTTGAATTGTTGACATGGCACGTTCATTCAGAATCCGAAAAGCCGTTTATGCCGAGTTCCGTTCCGAGTTGTATCACCCAACCTGCCATATGGAATAATTCTGTTCACGAACGACAGTCCGAGTGCTTGCAACGCGAATGGCTCTGCGATTTGCGTTGAGCCATTTGGTCCAGACGGCAAGTTCAAGAAAACAGACAACATGAAAAACGCGTTCGACAGGCTGTGCAAGAAGGTGAATATCAACAAGCCACTGAAGTCGTTCAAAAAGAAGTCAGCGACGCTCCTGCGCGGCGAAGAACGATTTCAAAATCTGGAGGATCTGTTTCTGGGTCACGCCCCTCAAGAAACTCTCAGACAAGCATTACACACAAGTGCCCGGAAAACTTCTGGACAATGCCATCTTGTGGCTTGAAACCCAATACGGGTTTTCCTTTTCGGTGCGGAGTTCTGAACCGAAGGCGAGATAAACGCGCCGGAATGGCTTCCGAACCGGCGACGCGATTGTCGTCCAGCGCGCAGTCCACTGCCGGACGACAAAGGATACCAAACTGCCGGGGAATAATTGCTGTGCTCGCTGGAATTGCGGATGGTCATGGGTTCTCCATAGTGAGCGCCACCAAAACAGGGGACCGCCGTCCACTTCAACTCCATGTTGAGCTAATCATGGATGCCCGACAGTTGTTCGGCATACTTCGATTCTCGGTGCCGACTGTACCCGGCAAGGAGAATAAGCCCGGCCGTAGAGTCGCCTGCCGGCGCGATCATTCAGCCAAAGGTCCGGCGTCGGGGGAGATTCGCCCGCGCCAGTGATCGTCCAAATGCCCTAACGTACGCATTTGGATATAACGAGCATTGGTTGCATTCTTGACTCAGGCCGTTTCGGCTATCAAACTCCTTTGTACAAGAAAGACAATCAAGGAATCCCAACTGGAGAATTAAGATGGCAAAACGGAAATTCCTCAAAAAGACAAACGTCGACAGTTCCGCGAAACCCGCAAGCAAAACCGCAGCCGCCAAACGATGGATAACTGAGAATCCCACAGTGACGAGTTATTCCGAGATCATCGCCGGCGTAAAGAGCCAGCTCGGTTTTGACTTGAAGAGTGCTGACGTCTCAAATGCCAAGACATCTTTGAAGAAGTCGGGGAAAGTTCGGGCAGTCAAGACGCGGAAGACCCGTCCCACAGCACTGCTCAGCACGAGCACCGCCGGCAAGTCTGCGATGTCGGGCACCGAGCACGCTGGCACTTCGAACGACGTTAATATCGTATCGGCCACCCTGAATCTCGTCGCGGCCGTGGGACTGGATCAGGCGCGGGCCATCATCGCGGGATTGGGGAAATAGTAGACGCAATCGGGAAGTAAATCGATGATCCGATCGATGTTCCCACGTGATTCAAGCTGGTGAAACTTCGGCGTGCGTTGTTTGATTACTCCATGTGTTCTCGGGTGCTTTTCTGGTATGTCTCCAATATCTGATTATAACAGGCAATCACGTCTTTCCGTCTAAGCATGCCAAGGAGCCCAGTAGGCCGCCCCACAGCAACGACCGGAAGTTCATCCAAATTCAGATCAGTAAACCGTCTGAGAACCGTGTTCAAGTCATCATCGGGAGTTACTGAAACCACACGTGTCGTCATCACATCTCGGGCATTGGCTACGTTCCAAATAGCTTCATTGAACAGATAGCCTCGAACACCGTCGGTCGAGAAGATTCCCACGAAGCTTCCGTTTTTGTCGACGACCGGGAAATAATGTTGCCGAGTTTCGGCCAGCATGTGGAGAATCTCCTTTATCGTCGCGGCCTCTTGGACCATCTTACGGTCTTTCAATGGAACGTCCTTGACTTTGATCCCCTCCAGAATGTCGACAAGAAAGTCTCCGCGATGGGCGGGAGAATCGAACCGCGAAGCGACTTGCTTTTCATAAAGAGTCCACCGATGGCAAAGCATAAAAGCACAGTGTCGAAACCCAAGTCGCCGGCACGATCAGACTATAGTCGCCCGTCAGTTCGCTCACCATCACGATTGTTGAAATGGGTGCATGGGCACAACCAGCAAAAAAGCCGGCCATACCGACAACGGCATATATCGCGGGATGAGGTACGGCGGACGGCCACAGCCAGTGCAGGCATTGGCCAATCGCTCCGTCAGTACAACCGCCAATTACCATTGAAGGGCCGAATACACCACCCGATCCGCCCGAGCCAATCGTCGCTGATGTTGTCAGAATCTTGACCAGTGCGATCGACACCAGCATCCACATTCCTACTGTACCCGGCTCGGCCAGAGCGTCTTGCAGTGTCCCATACCCCGTTCCAAGCACCGCCAGTGCGTAGCGATTCTCACCCCATGCGTAAGTACAGGCCCAATCCCAGAAGCCCGGCAACCACGGCGCCAATCACAGGTCGCATGAATGGGGGCATTGGACTCCGTTTCGACAGGTGGTGAATTGCGTAAAAGAATTTGATGTAGGCGACACTCACGACGACCAAACCGAGGGCCAGCAACGTCATTGGGATGAGCTCGAACAGAGAATCAAGCTGGTGGTGGAGACGGTTGCCAAATAGCGGTACAAATCGGATTTGCGGTGGCAGCCAGAACGAAAAAACTGAATAACCCACGATCGAAGCTACGGCTGCGGGAACGATCACTTCCGTTTCCAGGTCGGCATCGCGATACAGGATCTCAGCCGCGAACAATGCTGCAGCCAGTGGTGCCCGAAAAATCGCGCCGATACCCGCCCCCAATGCCGGCGGCCAGAAGTATTCGCCGGTCTCGAACGGGAATCTTCAACCATGTTGCCAAGGCCGATCCAAAACCGGCGCCAATCTGAGCAATCGGTCCCTCCGGCCACCCGATCCCCCTGTGCCAATCGTGATCACCGAGGCCAATAACTTAACTAGGGGAACGATGGGACGGATGAAACCTCGCCTTTGATGGTAGGCATCAATAGCCGCATCTGTGCCGTGTCCCTCAGCCTCCGGAGCAAAAGTTTGAACTAGAAATCCAGCCGCAAGTCCGCCGATTCCCAAGACCAGGAGAAGTTTTAACGGCGACAAGGTCGCGCCAGGGTCATCGAAGAGCCGCTGCTCTCCTGCCGCCTCCTTGGGTGAAAAGCCAGCCACGCCTTGGGGTGCAAAGCGAAAAATCGCTTGCTCCGAGACCTGAAACACAATCCCGCCACACCCCGCGACGATCCCAACAACTGTCGAAAGCAGAAACCATTTGCCTGACGATCTCAATGACACAATGTGTTCGAAAATTTGGCGTAACATGAATCGGCTGCCCCCAAAACGCGTGCTGGGTATCGAGAATCACATCAAGGCAGATCGCAAAATGCAAGCCAACATCAACTGACTGACAAATTGCAGTTGGCTTGAGCGTGTTGACTCAAGCTATTAGGTCCGACTGATCCAGACAATCGCTGTTGATTCCGAAACCGTGGAATTCTCGCAGATAAATCCGCACCAGCCACGATTGGTGATGAAGATTTTGAGGTATTGAGCGTGTCCGGATTTCGGGTTCATGTTGAAATCAGAAGGACGACAATAAAATGGGCGCCGATCCTGGTTCGGAAATCGGCGCGAGTTTCAAAGAGTCCTGTTGATTGCGTTATGAACGACCAAAATCCATTTCCATTCAATTCATCTCCTTCGTCTACTAGGCGGTCGGATGCTGTCGAACTTGATGAAGTGGGACTGATTGCGCGGCTATTTGGGGCGTTTTATGGATGAGTTGCCTGATTGCGAAGGCGTTCAACATCCAACCACAGGGCAGACCAGCCATCGCGTTCAGCGGCTGGTAGCTTTTGGAGTGCGCCTGGTTCGCGAAGACCAGCGATCGCTGAGTCGGCTGTCCAGCGAGTTAAGGTCGTCCAAGTCGATCGACGATCTGCTTCTACATTCTTGTCGAGCAATTGAGACATGTCGGCAAGTTCCAGCTTCAGCCAATGGTGGGCTTGCTGGCGCCACTGCTTCTGCTCTCGATCACTGAGGTGTTTTCCGTCTTCGCTCATTCCGCTGCCGGCGTGAGCGGCAGCGCGAGCGGCGCTGTAACGGTGAATAGATCCTACGCTTTTCATTACCTCTGGAACTTCGAAGGCGTCGGAGTAAAGGCGAGCCAATGCAAGAGTGCGATTATTGAACTGGCAGACCCCAAGCAGGCTGAAACGCTCGTCATTGTCTTGTGGCTGATACTTCCCGGCCAAGAAGGCGGCCATGTCGGGTAAGATCAACTGCTCGGCTTCGCGGCGGAGTGAGTGTAAGATCCAGTCGTTCTGATTACGGACACGTATCGCGCGCCAATCATGTGTCAGCCCTGCCAAGGCCAACGTTTTACGAGCTTCCGTTTTCTGACCAATTTGGTGCTGCGCCATCGCGAGAACGAGTAAATGGCCTGGATTAAGCACCTTGGATGCCTCGCTTTGCATCGTCTCAATTGCGTGATCAAATTTTCCCAGTCGATATTCAGCCAGCCCTTGTGCGAACGGTGCCACCGAATACTCACCCGGGCTCCGAATGCGATAAACAGCAACAGAGCGTTCTGCAAGGGCCGCGGCTTGATTGATTTCTTCGTTCGTCCCGGGCAACAGCAGGCAGGCCAACGCGACTTTCTCTGTGAGTAACGGATCCAATTGCGTTGCGAATTTGGCGAGTAGCGTCTGCCGAGCGCGACTGAACTCTTCTTTCTGCCCCACAAACAGACAGAATTCGGCATAGCCGTCCCAGTTTGCTCCGTAGACCGACCCGCGATCCAAGTTCGCTCGCCAACTGGCTAGTGCGTCAGCTTGCCGCCCCCGCCTCGTCAGAAAGTTGCGAAGTTCTCTTTGGTGTCCCAAGTTATCGGGATCAAGCGAGATTGCCTGTTGGTGCTGCGCCAAGGCGTTGGTGTATTGCCCTTGGATCTCTAAAAAACGGCCAAGCTCGGATCGAAGATTTGGCGAGTTCGGATTGATCGAGACGGCTACTTGGAGTCGGTCAACAGCTTCGTCGTATCGAAAGAGTTCTGATAGAATATAGCCCAGAAGCTGTTGACTAAGAATATCGTCGGGTTTGATGTCCGTCGCCATTCGGGTATGACGCAGGGCTTCGTCCAAGTGGCCAACCGTTAATAGGGTAAATCCGAGGAGGTGATGACAGAGAGCCGTCTTTGGCTGGATCGAAATCGCCGCTCGAAAGTGCCGAATTGCTTCGTACGGCTTGTTTTCTCGTAAGAGGGTTTCTCCAATTATCTGGTTCACCCAATAGTCGTCTGGATGTACATGGTGAACTCGCTGAAGAAACGGAAGCCGCTGTTTGCTGTCCGGTTTCAATTGCAATTGAAGTGATAGAAAAAGCGAAACACAATTTTCTGAGACCGGTGCGACATGAAGCACATCAATGAGAGCTGTCTCGTCCGCCAAAGTCAAAGGATTGCGCGCACGGTCGCGCCAGCCGGTGGGATCCGGGTCCACTTTCCGCGCAATCTTTGCCACCCAGTTTCGAACACGCAGGCTCTTAGTGCAGC